>JAIBAP010000005.1 GCA_019695115.1 Caldilineales bacterium
GCCAGATGCAGGGCATGATGGGCCAGGACTTCGACCCGGCAGCCATGAACCAGATGATGGCGATGATGAGCCAGATGACCGGCATGATGGGCCGGATGCAGGGCATGATGGGCCAGGCCTTCGACCCGGCAGCCATGAACCAGATGATGGCGATGATGAGTCAAATGACCGGCATGATGGGCCAGATGCAGGGCATGATGGGCCAGGACTTCGACCCGGCAGCCATGAACCAGATGATGGCGATGATGAGCCAGATGACCGGCATGATGGGCCAGATGCAGGGCATGATGGGCGAAGGCATGCCCGGCCCCACCATGATGAATACACCCGAGGCGGGCGCTCAACCTACTCCTCACGCGGATATGACGCGATCTGCCGAAGCTGGCGCTGTGTCCGTCGACGTCACGCCCCTGAACCTTTTTCAATCCGATGCCAGCAGCCTTGACTTCGAGATCGCGTTGAATACACATTCGGTCGATCTTGGCGCCGACCTTGCACAATTGGCGGTGGTTCGAATCGATGGCCGGGAAATCGCAGCCACTGCCTGGGAACCTTCTGCGTCCGGCGGGCACCATGTCAGTGGGCTTCTTCGCTTCCCCGCCCTGGCAGAAGGACCGAATTCGGTGACCTTGATCATCCGCAATCTCGCCAACGTACCGGAACGCTCCTTCACCTGGGAACTGAGCGATAACTAAGTCCGCTCGTTCTGGCAACCCCCATAGCGCACACCGAAACCGGCCGCTGCCAAAAGCAGCGGCCGGTTTCGTCTGGCGCTGAATGCCCTGTGCCTGCATCGGCCGAACCGCCGATCTTCTTCCCGGTGGCCCACCGGCTGATTTCGCCGCCTTCGCCGGTCTCATCGCGCTTGCCCCCCTGCCGCGAAAAGGGTTATCATGGGGACGCAAACGCGACCCTGCACCATCGTGAAAGGGGGGCACCCATGATCGCACGCATCTGGCACGGCTGGACAAGCCACGCCAACGCCGACACCTATGAGGCGCTGCTGAAAGAGGAGATCTTCGTAGGAATCCAAGAGCGACGCATCCCTGGATTCAGGCAAATCCAGCTACTGCGGCGCGAGGCCGGCGAGGAGATCGAATTTGTGACGATCATGCTGTTCGACTCGCTGGCGGCGGTGCGCGACTTTGCCGGCGAGGACTACGAGGCGGCGGTCGTCCCGCCCGCGGCGCGGGCCGTGCTGGCTCATTTCGATGCCCGCTCGCAGCATTTCGAGGTCAGAGCCGAGCGCAGCGGGGAGGGCGTTTGATGGATGCCTGACGCGTTGTTGGCGACCAAAGTCAGCTTGCCCATCCTGCGGCGCGTCGTCGTGCCCAGGCAGAAGGTGCTCAGGCGGCTGCAGGCGGGATTCGAGGATGGGCATCTGCTCACCCTGGTTTCGGCGCCGGCGGGCTATGGCAAAACCACCGCCATCCGCCTGTGGGCCGAGGAGGCCGGCTGCCCCGTGGCCTGGGTCACTCTTGAGAAATCGGACAACGATCTCAGGCAGTTCCTCACCTACGTACTGGCCGCCCTGCAACAGGTCGAGGCCGATCTCGGCCAGGCCGCGCTGGAAGCGGTCGAGACCAGCGCCGAACTCGACTCGCCGCGCGTCCTGCGCCTGCTGATCCACGATCTGCTCGGCCTGGAGCGGCCGCATCTGCTCGTCCTGGAAGAATATCACCTGATCGAAAACGGGGAGATCGACCGCTTCCTCGAGGCGCTGCTCAACCAGGCCGTGGCCAACCTGCACCTGGTCATCGCCACCCGCGAGGATCCCGGCCTGCCCCTCAACCGGCTGCGGGCCAGGAATCAGCTGACCGAGATCCGGGCGGCAGACCTCAGCTTCTCACTCGACGAAGCCGGTGCGTTTTTCGCCACGGTGATGGGGATGCACCTGCCCCGGCGCGAGCTGGAAATCCTCAAGAACCGCACCGAAGGCTGGGCGGCGGGGCTGCAACTGGCGACCCTGTCGCTGAAAGAGAGCGACGACCCCACCCAAGCCGTGGAGGCGTTCCGGGGCACGCACCGCCATATTCTCGATTATCTGATCGAAGAGGTCGTGGATAGCCAACCCGAGGCGGTGCGCACCTTCCTGCGCCGCACCTCCATCCTCGATCAACTCTCCCCCTCTCTCTGCGCCGCTGTCACCGGCCAGCCAGACAGCGGCCAGACCCTGCGCTACCTGGAAGCCAACAACCTCCTTCTCGTCGCCCTCGATGCCGAGCGCACCTGGTATCGCTATCACGCCCTGTTCGGCGAACTGCTGCGAAACCAGCTCGTGCAGGTCGAGCCGGAAGAGGCGGCCGCCCTGCACGAGCGCGCCGCCGGCTGGTATCAGGCGCACGGTCTCGTGCAGAAGGCGGTCGAACATGCTTTCCAGTCCGGGAACGGTGAGGCGGCGTCGCACTTGATCGAGAAAAATGGCCTGCCGATGCTCTACCAGGGCGAAGTTGCGACCGTCGTCGGTTGGTTCGACCGCCTGCCCGAATCGCTTCTGCACGCCTCCCCCACGCTGTGCATTGACAAGGCCTGGGCGCTGGCGTTGGTGCAACGCCAGACGCGCACGGCCGAGGTGGAGCGAGCGCTGCAGGCCGCCGCCGGCGCGCTCAGCCGGGCAGATGCAGATGAGGCGTTGCACCGATGGGTGGCCGGACACGCCGCCAGCATTCGGGCGTATCTTTTGCAGACGCCGGAGTCGGCGAGCGAAGGGCCGCAGAAGTTGATCGAAATGTCGCAGCACGCACAGCGCCTCCTGCCAGAGGGCGAGCGGGCCATCCGCAGCGTCAATGCGCTGAATATCGGCCATGCCTATGCCACGCTGGCCGATCTGCCGGCGGCGGAGCGGGCGTTCCAGCAGGCGTTCGTGGAGGGGATGGCCGGGGGCAATTTCTACGCTGCCATCTATGGCCCCATCAACCTGGCTGGCCTCGCTCTGGTCAAAGGCCAATTGCAGGACGCCTTGCAGTTGTGCGAGGCGAACATCGTCCGCTTCAACCGGTTGTTGGCCGGGCAGCGCTTCCCACCCATCGGCGCCCTGCACATCGTCGAAGGCAGCATCCTCCTGGAAGAAAACCGCCTGGCCGAGGCAGAGGAGGAACTGGCGCACGGCCTCAGCCTCATCCGTTGGACGGGTGAGTACGAGGCCTATGTGCAAGCGCACGCGGCCCTGGCGCGGCTGAGGTGTTCTCACGGCGACCGGGCAGGGATGTTGGATCACCTGCGCACGCTGGCAGAGACCCGGCCGGAGGTGGCCGGGTATGCGCAGGCGTTGCGCCACCGTTTGTCGGCGCACAGTGGCGCGCCTGACCGAACCGGGCTCGAAGAGGCGCGGCGCTGGCTGGCGCAGCCGGGCATCCGCTTCGATGGTCTGGCCGATGTCGCCGGCGTCGACCCGCTGCGCCGCATTCATTTTCAGACCCACCTGTGCGCCGCCCACACGTTGGCCCGGCTGGCGGCGCGCGCCGTCCCGGCCGAGCCGGTGACGAATGCACACGCCTATCTGGCCCGCCAGCAGAAGTTCGCCGAGACCCACGGGTTGGCCGGCTGGCTGATCGAGATCGGACTGGCGCGGGCGCTGCTCTATCAGGCCGAAGGCAAAATCGAGGAGGCGCGGCGCACGCTGCGCCCGGCGTTGGCTGCGGCGGCGCCGCGGGGCTATGTCCGCCTCTTCCTGGACGAGGCCGATCTTCTGCGCCCCTTGCTGGACGCACCGGCGCTGCGCCGCCAGGACCCCGACCTGTCTGCTTTTGTCCAGCGCCTGCTGGAGGCGATGCCAGGGGCGCCCGCCCGGAGCACGATTGCCCTGGTGGAGCAGGAGCGGCTGAGTGACCGCGAGCTGGAGGTGTTGAGCCTCCTGGCCGCGGGGCACAGTTACAAGGAGATCGGTGAGCAGCTCTTCCTCAGCCTCAACACCGTGCAGTTCCATGTCAAGAACGTTTACGGTAAGTTGGCGGTCAACAAGCGGGGACACGCCATCGAGAAGGCCAGGGCGATGGACCTGATCTGAGTCCGGCCACAAGCCCCACATTCTCGCTGGTCCGAGAACCACATCATTGCCTGCGCGAGAACCACATGAATATGTGGTTCTTTTTTTTGTGCGCGCTCATAGAATGCAGATCAAATAGTCCCGCCAGACGCAACGAAGGCGGGACAAGCCTCGAAGACAAACCGTCCTTTCATCCATTCTTCTGGCGCGACAGCGTCCTGCTGCCGGCCACAAACAACACCGTATCACGAAGGAGATGCAAACCATGACCACCGGGCGTTCTTTGATCGTTCTCATCCTTTTCATCACCGTCCTGCTCAGCGGCTGCAATCCCACGCTGAAGGTGGGCGCCTTGCAGACCGAGTCGCAGACGGTCGCACGGGGCGACGCCGAATCGGTGCGGGTCGAGATCAACTTTGGCGCCGGCGACCTGCATGTGCAGAGCGGCGCCGAGCAGCTGATGCAAGCCGATTTCACCTACAACGTCGCTCGTCTGCAGCCGCAAGTGCAGTACACGGCCGGCACGCTTTCTGTGCGGCAGCCCGAGGTTCCGGGGATGCCAACCCTGGGCAGCATCACCGACTTCCGCAACGAGTGGAACCTGCGCCTGTCCGACCAGACGCCGCTGGACATGCGGTTGGACATCGGGGCCGGGAACAGCGATCTGCAGCTGGCTGGCCTGCCGTTGACCCGGCTCGATGTCAAGCTGGGCGCAGGGACGAGCACGCTCGACCTGAACGGCGCCTGGGCGCACGACCTGGCCGTGGCCGTGGACAGCGGCGCCGCCAACATCACCGTGCAACTGCCCAAAGATGTGGGTGTGCGCGTCGAGGTGGAAGCCGGCCCCACCGTCGTCGACGCTCCGGGCCTGACCAAGAACGGCAATGTCTACACCAACGCCGCCTTCGGCGTCGCGGATGTGACGCTGAACATCAAGATGGACGCCGGCATCGGCTGGATCAATCTGGATGTCGTCGAGTAGTCGATAAGATCGCGAGCGGAAGTTCGGCTGCGGCTGAACTTCCGCTCTCCCACGAGAGGAGGGATTCAGGATGGATCGCAAGACTATGCGGATGACCGAAGGATCCAAGACGGCGATGGTGGCGCTGCTGTTGGCGCTGCTGCTGTCGGCGATCATGCCGGCTCTGGCTCGAGCCTCTGGGGCTGCACCGGGCGAACGGGCGCTGGCGGCGCCATCGTCTGGCCCGACCGACCCCGCCGAGCTGGAGGCTTTCCTGGATGGCTTTTTCGCCAGGAACATGGCGGAGCACCACATCGCCGGCGCCGCCATCGCTGTGGTCAAGGATGGCAGGCTATTCTTCCGCAAAGGCTATGGTTACGCCGACGTGGAGAACAAGATCCCCGTTGACCCCGATCAGACGATCTTTCGCACGGGCTCGGTCGGCAAGAACTTCACCTGGACGGCGGTGATGCAGCTCGTCGAACAGGGCAAACTCGATCTGAACGCCGATGTCAACACCTACCTCGACTTTCGCCTTCCCGACACGTATCCGCAACCGATCACGTTGAAGCATTTGCTGACTCACACGTCGGGGATCGAAGACCGCTGGATCGGAAGTCTGGCGGCGGATGCCGGCGAACTGATCCCGGCGCGCGCTTGGCTGGTCGCGAATTTCCCGGGACGCGTGCGTCCTCCCGGAGAAGCGGCGGGTTACTCGAATTACAACGCCATGCTGGCGGGATACATTGTGGCGCAGGTGTCGGGCGAGCCGTATGACCAGTACATCCAGAATCACATCTTCGACCCGCTGGGCATGACGCACTCCACCGTGCAGCCGCACATGCCGGAAAACCTGCAACCGTATGCCGCCAAGAGCTACACGTATGTGGATGGCGCTTTCCAGCCCTTCCCCGATTACTTCGCTCAGCCTGCGGTGCTGCCATCGGGATTCCATCAAGCCAGCGTGACCGACATGGCGCGTTTTATGATCGCGCGCCTCGAAGGCGGCTTCTACGGCGACGCCTCCACCGAGATGCGCATCCTGGAGGAAAGCACTGCACAGGAAATGCTGACCACCCTGTACACTCCCGACCCGCGCCTGAAAGGAACCGCCTACGGCTTGTTCGATCTCAGCGACAACGGACAATGGGCGCTTGGGCATGAAGGGTATGCGCCGGTGATGGCGAGTCAATTGTTGCTTCTGCCCGATCAGCATCTGGGCATCTATGTGGTTTACAACGGCCTCGAAGCCAGAGACGCCAAGCTGACGACTCAACACACTGGATTCCAGCGAGCGTTTTTCGACCATTACTATCCCGCGGCTGCGTCCACTCCCTTACAACCCAAAGCGGAATTTGCCCGGCAAACCGAACGGTTCACAGGTTTTTATCGAGACGCCGTCAGCCACTCCACCACCCCTGAAAAAGCCATGTCCCTCTTCGGCGCGCTTGCGATCCGTGACGGAGGCGATGGGACGCTGGTGGTTCCCATGGGGGAAGGGCTGGAGCTGCGCTTTGTGGAGGTGGAGCCGCTCTACTTCCATCAGGTGGATGGGCCGTACTCCATGTTCTTTGGCGAGGACAGCGAGGGCCGTATCACGCACATGTTCACCGACTTCGTGCCCGAATCTGGCTTCATCAGGCTGGGCTGGTACGAAGCGCCTGGTTTCAACTTGATGCTGGCTTTGGTCTGCGTGCTGATGTTCCTGTCCATGCTCCTCGTGGCGTTGATCCGCGCGCTGCGGAATCGCCGCGCTGGCGGCGACCAAAATCCCGCGGCGCGCATCGCCAATTGGATCAGCGTGGGCATCTGCGCCCTGAACCTGCTGTTCATCGTTGGCATCGCGCTGTGGTTCCGCCCCATGCACCCGTCGGAGTTGCACGACATTCCACGAATCGTCGAGATCGTGATGGTGTTTGGCGTTCTGGCGGCGCTGTTGACGCTCGCTGCGCTGCTCTGCACCGTGTTGGCATGGAAGAACCGCTATTGGGGCGCGCCTATCGTGCCTATTACACGCTGGCAACGGTCGCCGCGGTCGCCTTCGTCTGGTTCCTGCATTACTGGAACTGGCTGGGCTGGCGGTATTAGTGAGACAAACGGAGGAAGCCATGAAGAAGCAATTGCGAGTCTGGTTGGCGATGGTGATCCTGGCAGCGGCGCTGCTGACAGGCTGCCAGGGCGCCGCGCCGAACACGGACGACCATGCAGAGGAGCAGGCCGTCCTGCAGACCCTCCTGGACAAGGAAGTGAGCAAGCAGGGCGTCCCCGGCATGGTCATGGCGGTGCGATTGGCGGACGGCGCCGTCATCTGGGCTTCGTCGGGCGTCACCCGGCCGGCGGGGGACGAGCGTTGGCAGGCTGACACCCGCTCCGCCATCGCCAGCGTGACCAAGACCTTCACGGCGGTGGTCGTGATGCAACTGGTGCAAGAGGGCAAACTCAGTCTGGACGACCCCGTGGCGACCTGGTTCCCCGACCAGCCCAATGGCGAGAAGATCACGGTGCGCATGTTGCTGTCCCACACCAGCGGCCTGCCCGACTTTGCGGTCCGATTCGGGATGGATCCCCAGTATTGGACGAAGGCCTGGACGCCGGCCGAGCTGGTCGCCGAAGCGAACAAGATCAAACCACTGGGCCAGCCCGGCAGCAGCCCGGCGCACTACGCCAACACCAACTACTTCCTGCTCGGCATGATCATCGAAAAGGTGACCGGCGCCACCTGGGCGCACGAGGTGGAGACCCGCATCATTCAGCCGCTCGGCCTGAAGAACACGGACTTCTTGCACGAAGGCATCTGGAACGAGGACATGCTGCCCGGCTTCATCAAGACCGCCGACGGCCTGCAAGGGCCAGCCGACCTGCCCTGGTATCCGCACAGCTCCACCGCCTGGGCCGCCGGGGGCGTCGTGTCCACCGTTTCCGACCTCATGACCTTTGTCTGCGCCCTGGTGGATGGCAAGCTGCTGTCGCCCGAGACGCTGGCCGTGATGACTGAGCCGGTGGCCAGCGGCGATGGGCGCCTCTGGGCCTTGGGTGGCGGGATCCTCGGCGTCGCCGGTCACAAAGGGTTCGGCATGGGCGGCGATTCGGTGGGCTACCACGCCTTCATCGTCGCCATGCTCGATAGCAAACTCGCCGTCACGGCGCTGGCGAACGCCGACGGCAGCGATGTCATTTCGCCAAGCATGGCTGTCCTGCAGTCCATGACCCCACAGTAGTCTGAAAGGAGAAGAATCAAATGTCTGCAACTGTCAAAAAGTACCCTGCATTGGCTCTGCTTGTCCTGGCCATGATCTTCGCCGCAGCGCCGGCGCTGGCCGTGGGCGTCGGCTGGCTGCCCCCGGCAGCTTCGCAACTTGTGGCGCTGAGCGCCAGCCTGGCGGGTGTCGTACTCGTTTTGATCGAAGGGCGCAAGGGCGGCCTGCGCGAACTGCTCGGCCGGGCCTTGATCTGGCGGGTCGGCGCGCAGTGGTGGGCCGTCGCCCTGTTCTTCATGGTTGTCCCGGCTGTGGCCACCCTGTACCTATACCACTGGCTGGGCGGCCCCGCCGTGGATTGGAGCGGGCTTCAGCCGTTGTATACCGCCATCCCCAGTTTCTTTATTCTCACGATTTTCGCCGGAGTCGGTGAGGAGTTTGGTTGGAGAGGGTTTCTTCTGCCCAGGCTGCAAACCCGCCACAACGCCTTGGTTTCGGGCCTGATCGTGGGCGTGGCCTGGGCCACCTGGCATATCCCCCTGTTCTTCGTCAAGGGAACCATGCAGTACGAACTGCAATTGCAGGGTGGAGCGCTCCTTGCCATTCTCGGTTACTCGGCGTGGATAATCGCCCATTCGATCCAGTTCACCTGGCTCTTTAACAACACAAGAGGCAGTGTGTTGATGGCGGCGGTTTTGCATGGGGCAACCAATGCCTGGTCTGGCTACTTTGGTATGAACAAGCTCCCCTTCGATGGGATTCTCACGCTCTCAGCCGTGTCGGTGGTGATCAGCATCGTCATCGTGGCGCTGGCCGGCGCGGCGAACCTCTCCCGCAGCCAGGTGCGCAATGTGCTCGCACTTGCAGATGGGCAGCCTGATGCGCCCCGGTCGTCAGCGGAAGGAGTCGCGCAAGCGGCAGGCTCTCGCTAAGAATGCTGTTCTGGCGAACTGTTCAGGCGCCAGGCGCTTGCGGCCGATTTGCAGGTCGCAGAGCCACCGACCAGGCCGGAGCCAACGTCGATGCGAACGCCCGGCGCCTGAGGTTGAACGGTTACGCGTGAATTTGAAAAGGAGCGTCTATGCCGCAATCCATTGGCTTGAATTCGCAAAACCGCTACGAGATCAAGATTTACGGTCAGGCCGACGATTCCTGGCTGGGCTGGTTTGGGCAAGCCGATGTCCGCGCCGAAATGTTGGCGGATGGCGCTCAGGTCAGTATGATCTCGAACGTTGTCATGGATCAGGCCGGGCTGGTCGGCCTGATCCGGCGACTGCACGGACTTGGAATCGTACTGCTGTCTATCCGTCAGGTTGACAAGGAGACTCTATGAGCGAAGCACTTTCACACGCGCAGACACCCGCCGTGACCAAAACCACCCCCGCCAACGTGCTGCGCAACCGCAACTTCCGCCTGCTGTGGATCGGCGAAGGCGTCTCGCTGCTCGGCGACCAGTTCTACCTGATTGCCCTGCCCTGGCTGGTGCTGGCGCTGACCGGCAACGCGCTGGCGGTGGGGACCGTGCTGGCGATGGCGGGCATCCCGCGGGCGTTGTTCATGCTCGTCGGCGGGGCGCTGAGCGACCGCTTCACCCCGCGCCGGCTGATGATCTACTCCAACCTGGCGCGCATGATCCTCACCGGTCTGCTGGCGGCGCTGGCGGCGACGAACGCCATCCAGTTGTGGATGCTGTACGTCTCCGCCCTGCTCTTCGGCTTCGTGGATGCGTTCTTCTTCCCGGCGCAGACCTCGATCGTGCCGAAGCTGTTGGAGAAGGAGCAGTTGCCGGCGGGCAACGCCCTGATTCAAGGCACGGCGCAGTTGAGCATGTTCCTCGGCCCGCTGGCCGCGGGCGCGGTCATCGCGTTGCTCGACCGCGGCGCGTCGGGTTCCACGGCCGGCATCGCCCTGGCCTTCGGGCTGGATTCGCTCTCGTTCATCGCCTCCCTGGCGGCGCTGAGCCTGATGCGCATCCAGAACGGGCAGGCGGGCGCCGGGCGCGCCGCAGGCGGCGTCCTCGACTCGATTCGGGCGGGGCTGCGCTACGTTTGGAACGACTCGACATTGCGTATCGTTTTCCCCATCACCCTGGGCATCAACATCCTCATCAACGGGCCGTTTGCGGTCGGCATCCCCGTGCTGGCACGGACGCGCTTCACCGAGGGCGCGGCGGCGTTCGGCCTGATCATGTCGCTGTTCGGCGGCGGCGCGCTGCTGGGCACCGTACTGGCGGGCGCCCTGCCCAAACTGCCGGGAAAATGGCTCGGCACGGTTTCGCTGAGCGTCATCAGCCTGATGGGGGTTGGGCTGGCGGCCATCGGCCTCACTTCGACCCTCTACTTTGCCGCCGGGGTCGCCCTGGTCATGGGCGTCGCCAACGGCTACGCCAACATCAACCTGATCACCTGGCTGCAACGGAAGGTCGCGCCCGAAATGACGGGGCGGGTCATGAGCCTGGTGATGTTTGCGGCGGTCGGGCTGAACCCGATCTCGAACGCGTTGGCCGGCGCGCTGATCGGCCTCAACCTGACCGTCCTGCTCGTTGGCGCGGGGATGCTGATGACGATCTTCACGCTCTCCGCCGCGTTCAGCCGTCCGGTGCGGGCGGGGTTGGAACCATGACAACCTACGACCCGCAGACGCCGCAGAGCTATTACGACGCTTTCCATGCGGAAAGCTGTCGGAGCGCTGCGAGCGCTCCGACAGCTGCGACCGCTGACAACTCCACCCGCTCGACCTCCGCCCGCGCCAGGGGCAGCGAGGCGCGCAGGGCCTCGGCCTCGGCCAGCAGGCGAATGGCCTCCTCCTCCCCCGCCCAGGGGCCAGGCTCGGAGCCAGAAGGGAGGGCGCCGGGAGCAGGCGCGTGGGCGAGATGCCAGGCAGCAAGCCCCTCCAGCAGGGAAGGGGTGGAGTGGCGGTTGTTGACTTCTTGTTGCAGGGCCAACCCATCCTGGAAATGGCCGCGGGCGGCGTCGAGATCGCCGCGCCTCAGAGCAACCCGGCCCCAGACATCCATGGCGCCCGCCGCCGCGATCTTGTCGCCCACCTCCGTCAGTGTAGCCGCCGCTTCGTGGGCGGTGGCTTCGGCGGCGGGCAGATCACCCACCGCCAGCAGTTGGCGCGCCAACACGGCCAGGGCCAGGCCCAGGCAGCTGCGATCCTCCAGATGGCGGAAGGCGGCCACACTCTGGCGGGCGGCATCCAGCGCCTGCGCCCTCTCGCCCTGGTTGGCCGCGGCCTGGCTCAGGGTGCGCAGGGCCGTAGCGATGCCATGCGTGTCCTCCAGAGTGCGATACACGGCCAGGCTGTCTTCGGCGCGAGCGCGGGAGGCGCGGTAATCGCGGCGCCACCAGGCCACCTCGGCCAGATTCCACAGCGCCCCGGCCACCTCCCTGTCATCGCCAACTTCCCGAAAAAGCGCCAGGCTCTCGGCATACCACTGCTCGGCCAGGGCGTAATCGTAACGATTGAGCGCGCAGGAAGCCAGCGGCCCCAACGCCTGGCCGATCCCGCGCCGGTCTCCGATCTCCCGCCGGATAGCCAGGGCGTCGCCAAACAGCCTCTCGGCCTCGTCGATGGCATTCTCGAAGTAGATCTTGACCATCCCCAGCATGTGAAGGCCGTTGGCAATCCCTGCTTTGTCGCCCAAAGAGCGAGCCAGCGCCAGACTTTCGTCGACGAGCCGGAGTGACAAAGGGATGTCGCCCTGGCGCGAGGCCAGCACCACGAGACCGAAGATCGCTTTGACCCGCGCCAGGGTGGGCGGCAGGGAGGCCGTCGCGGCCAGCGTTGCTTCCAGCCATTTGCGACCTTCGCTCAGATGCCCATGCGTATCCCAGTAGTCGGTCAGCGCCCCGGCCATGCGCAGACCGAAGTGCGGTTCTGCGCTCAACGACCATTCCAGCGCCGCCGCCAGGTTGTCGTGCTCGCGGGCCAGCCGGGCCATCCACTGCGCCTGCTGCGGGCCGTGCAGGGCCGGCTCGGCGGCTTCGGCCAGGGTCAGGAAGAAGCCCAGGTGCTGGTCGCGGCACGTTCCGGTCTCGTTCGTCGCCAGCAACACTTCCAGCGCGTACTGGCGGGTGGTCTCCAACAGGCGGTAGCGGACGGCCCCGGCGCCATCGTCGGCGATAACCAGCGACTTGTCCACCAGGTGGGACAGGAGGTCGAGGACATCGAGGGCTTCGGTTTCGAAGGCGCACACCTGCTCGGCTGCTTCCAGCGTCCAGCCGCCGACGAACACGGCCAGCCGTCGGAACAGGGTCTTCTCTGGCCCCGAAAGCAGGTTGTAGCTCCAGTCGATGAGGGCGCGCAGGGTTTGCTGGCGGGGCAAGGCCGTGCGACTGCCACCGGTCAGCAAGCGAAAACGGTCGTCCAGCCGGGCGGCGATCTGCTCGACGCTGAGCGTCTTCACCCGCGCCGCCGCCAGCTCGATGGCCAGGGGGATGCCATCCAGCCGGGCGCAGATCTGGGCGATGGCGGGGGCGTTGTCGGGCGCGGGGAGGAAGTGAGGTTGGGCAAGTGCAGCCCGGTCGGCGAACAGGCGCACGGCCTCGAAGCGGATAAACTGGTCGAGCGGCGGCAGATGGCGGGGGTCGGGCAGGGCGAGCGAGGGTAGGTGCCAGGCCATCTCACCACCCACGCCCAGGGCTTCGCGACTGGAAGCCAGGATGTGCAGTCGGGGCGCGACCGCAAGCAGGGCGGCGGTCAGACGAGCGCAGGCTTCGATTAGATGCTCGCAGTTATCCAGGATCAGGAGTGTGGTAGTCTCGGCCAACGCTTCGATCAAGGATTGCAGCGCCGGCTTGCCGGGCTGCTCGTTCAGGCGCAGGGTCAAAAGAATGGTGTGCGGGATCAGGTCGGGGTCGGACAAAGATGCAAGTTCGATGAACCAAACGCCGTCGGGAAAGGCATCGAGCAGACCGGCAGCCACCTGCAACGAGAGGCGCGTCTTCCCTGTCCCGCCCGCGCCCGTGAGTGTGACCAGACGATGGCTCTGCACCGCCCCCGTGACCTCGGCCAGCTCCGCCTCGCGACCGATGAAGCTGGTCAGTTGGGCAGGCAGGTTATGGCGGCGAGCGGCCAGCGTCTTCGGAGGCGGGAAGTCGGAGACAAGGCCCTGGATGTCGAGCTGGAAGATACGTTCGGGCCGGGGAAAATCCTTCAGCCGGTGTTCGCCCAGGTCGCGCAGGCTCACCCCCTCCGGCAGGTCCTCGGCGGCCAGTTCTGTGGCTGCGTGCGAGAGCAAGACCTGACCGCCATGTCCCGCCGACATCAGCCGCTGCACGCGGCTCAAGGTCAGATAGCCCTGGTATTCGCCATTGGCCTGCAGTTCGGCGCTGCCGGTGTGAATGCCCATCCGCACCCGAATGACGGCCCCCTCCCAGGCTTCGGTTTGCAGACCCCGCTGCGCCCCAACCGCCGCCGCCACCGCCGCCCTGGCGGTGTGAAAGGCGGCGCAGAACGCATCGCCGATGATTTGGAAGACATAACCGCCCTGGCCGGCGATGGCCTCCCGCAAGATGGCGTGGTGCCGCGCTCGCAGAGCCTCCCACGCCCGGCCGTGTTGCTGGGCCAGGCGCGTGCTACCCTCGATATCGGTAAAGAGGAAGGTGACGGAGCCGGTGGGGATCATATGAGCGGTCGGAGCGCTGCGAGCGCTCCGACCGCCTGGATCCTCAGACATAGTATCCTCCCCCGGCGCAGGCACGGCAAAGAGCGCGTCCTTGCACCATCACCTGGCGCTCGTTGATGATTTCCTCCCCGCACTGGGCGCACTCGACCCTCACCCCGGCCCGGCTCATGATCTCCGCCACCGACCGCGTCAGTCGTACGGGCTGAAGGCTGAGCAATTCGTCTTCTGGCATGACCTGGTAGCCATGGAGTTGGGCAAAGTAGTGCCGGGTCTCGGTGGGTGCATAGAGATGCGCCCGCTGCCGAATATCAGGCCGTGGGGCCACCCGCACCGCCTGTTCGCTGGTCATGTCCACGAAGGTGGCGGCCACCTTGCCATAGTCCTCGATGCGCAACGACCGCTTGCCCAGGGCGCAGCCGGTGGCGGCGCTGACGCCATCGACGAAGCAGCCGTCGGTTTCGAGGATGACGAGCAGACGCAATGGCTTGCCGCTCGTCGCCGTCAGGGCCGAAACCCCCGCCAGCCCGATCCGCACCCCCAACACCTGTCGCGGGCAGAGATGGCTATGCCGGGTGGCGGAAATGTCCAGAAGATGGGGAAGAATCGGCTGCATAGCTGGTCCAGGAGATGGTGCGCGGCCAGCGATGCCGGCCCAGCGGTCATCGCAGACCCTGATCCCGTACTTCCGGCGGCGGCCGCCGGTTCCAGATCACCACCTGGATCGGCCGCCACAGATAAGTGAGGGGATAGGTCACGATATGCACCAGCCGCGTGAAGGGGAAGAGCAAGATGATGAAGAAACCGGTCAGGAGGTGGAATTGTACCAGCCAGGGCAGGGCGGTGACATATTGGATCTGCGGCTGGAAAACCAGCAGCGACAGCAGCCACGGCACCGAAGTATGCAGATACCAGCCCGACCCCCAGCGATAGAACAGCGCAATCCAGAAGCCGATCGCCACCTGCGTCAGCAACGTGACCAGCAGCAACCAGTCCGCCGGCGTGGTGACGGCCAGTACGCGCTGGCTGCGCAGCCGCCGCACGACCAGCAACAGCATGCCCAACACCGTCATCAAGGCCAGCGCCAGCCCGGCCACCTCCAGAATGTAGAGACGAATGCGGTCAGCGAGGAGATCGCTCCAGAGCGAAGGAAAGAGCAGGGGCAGCAGATGGGCGGTGAGCAGGATGATGATGCCGTAGTGCCAGGGCACCGACCCCCAGAACAAGGTCCGGTTCTCCAGGAACTGCGAGGAGAGGCTGGAGTAGGAAAAACGGTTGTTACGATAGCGGGAGATGCCGAAAACGATGGCGACGATCACTGCCACGTAGGGAAAGACTACAAACAAGACCATGTTGAACATGGGAGCATCTCCTTGGGCGTGAAACGTGAGGAGTGAGGCGTGAGGCGTGAGGCGTGAAGCGTGAAACGTGAGGCGTGAAACGTGAAATGTGAGGTGGGGGGCGGGGGGCGGGAGAGGGGAGGCGAGGGGGAGTGGAAGGGGTCGTCGCCGTCCAGCGTCCATTGCCTATCGTCAATGACAGGGCGCGGCGAAGAGGAAGTTGACCGGGTGCGAGGCCACGGGGAGGGCGAGATCGGGGGCCATGGTCAGCAGCACCTCGTACAGGGCCTGCAATAGCTGCCGGTACTCCTCTCCGGGGGGCGTCTGCTTGGGGATGGCGGGGTCGGGCGGATCATCCTCATGGTTGTGCAGCATCTGGTGCAGGGCCGGGTGCAGCCCCTCGGTGATGATCTCCTGGCACTCCTCCCAGTTCTCGTGCACGGCCAGATAGCACAGGATCACGGCCAGATGGTCGGGCAGTTCCACGCCGCAATCGACATTGTAGGGCCGGTAGCGATCCTTCAGCCCTAGCAAAAAGCTGCTGCGTTTATAGGATTCGCCAAAGAGATGGTAACCAATATAGGGATGGCAGGTGGCGTCCAGCTCGAAGACGCTGGTATAAAGCTCTTCCAGCCGGGTGAGGGGGGTGCGGGAAACGAAAGATTCGAACTCGCGCAGGGTGGCGGCGGCGGTGGGGCTGCGGTCGGCCGCCAGGGCCGCGCCCTGCGCCGCCACCCCCCGCAGATCCCCCCGCGGATAATCCAGCAGTTGGGCGAACAGATGCAACACCTGTCCCGGTCTCATGTCGTAGTACATGGTCAGGCTCCGCGGGCGGGGGCGCGGCGGAAGCCGAAGCCGCCTTCGCGCTTTTGGGTGAAGGGATCCAGGGTCTGCTCGATGGCCACCTCGCGCGCCAGGGGCGGCACCACGAAACGCTCCTCGAAGGTGGGGCGGGCGGTGAGATGGAAGATGGCCTCCACCTCTTCTGCGTTCGTGCCGCCGACTCGCAGCGCCTCCTCCACCTCCGCCGCCGAGACATCGCCCACCATCTTGGCCCGCATGTAGATGCGCACCGCGATCAGCTTGCGATACGCGTCCTCGACCACATCGACATTGCCGGCCGAGAAGAGGCTGGCCATGTAGCGGATGGGCATGCGCGCCTGTTCCAGCGAGCTGAGCAGCGGCGCCAGGCTGGCGCTGGCGGCGTCGGCGTTCTCATACACGCCATCCTTGATCTTGGCCAGCACCGGCAACATCGGCGGCACGTAGAAGAGCATGGGCAGGGTGCGAAACTCGGCGTGCAGGGGCAGGGCCAGCTTCCACTGCTTGACGAACTTGTACACGGGCGAATTTTGCGCTGCGGTGATCATCGCCTCGGAGATGCCGTTGGCCCGCGCTGACTCGATCACCAGCGGATGGTGAGGATTTTGGATCAGCGACCGCTGTTCGTGCACCAGGTCGGCGGCGGGGGCCGAGGCCGCCTCCTTCAGACGGTCGGCGTCGTAGAGCAACACCCCCAGGTAGCGGATGCGGCCCACGCAAGAGTGGAAGCAGGCCGGGGCCTGGCCGCTCTCCAGGCGGGGATAGCAGAGGATGCACTTCTCGGATTTGCCTGTGGACCAGTTGAAATAGGTCTTCTTGTAAGGGCAGCCCGACACGCACATGCGCCAGGCCCGGCATTTCTCCTGGCTGAGGAGGACGATGCCATCCTCGCCCCGCTTGTAGACTGCGCCGGCCGGGCAGGCAGCCACACAGCCAGGGTTGAGGCAGTGGTTGCAGATGCGCGGCAGGTAGAAGAAGACCACCCGCTCCATCTCGCCCAGCTGCTCCCGCTCCTCCTCGGTCAGCGCCTCCAGGTTGGGGTCGTTGGCCGCATAGACCGGGGAGCCGCCGTAGTCGTCGTCCCAGTTCGGGCCGGCCTCGATCTCCATGGGCTTGCCGGTGATCAGCGAGATGGCCCGGGCCGTGGGCTGGTCATCGCCCTCCGGCGCATTGAAAAGATGCTCGTAATCGTAGGTCCACGGCTCGTAATAGTCATCCACCGTCGGCAGGTAGGGGTTGAAGAAGATATTGCCCAGCCCGCCCAGCCGGCTGTGCAGCTTCAAGCGGATGTCGCTGCCCTTGCCGTTCTGCGGCTCCCAGCCGCCCTTGTACTTCTCCTGGTCCTCCCAGGTGGTGGGATAGCCGGTGCCCGGCTTGGTCTCGACATTGTTCCACCACATATACTCCGCACCCTTGCGGTCGGTCCAGATATTCTTGCAGGCGATGCTGCACGTGTGGCAACCGATACACTTGTCGAGATGAAAGACCATCGATACTTGCGCTCTGATATCCATCGTCATGGCTCCTTGGGAACAGTGGCCAGTATTCAGTGTTCAGTGGTCAGTATTCAGTATTCAGTTCATTGGTCACTGATTACTGATTACTGATTACTGATTACCACTCTACCTTCTCCAATTTCTTGACCACGCAGTAGGTGTCGCGGGTGAAGATGCCGATCGGCCCCCAGTAATTGAAGGCGTAGGTGAACTGGGCATAGCCGCCCGCCAGTTGCAGCGGATTGATGCGGGTGCGGGTGAGGCTGTTGTGACCGCCGGCGCGGCGTCCCCCGCGCACCTGCGATTTGGGGATGTAGATCGTGCGCTCGACGGCGTGATAGTACAGACACATCCCCGACTGCACGCGGGCGCTGACGTTGGCTCGCGTCACCACCACGCCGTTGTCGTTGTACACCTCCACCCAATCGTTGTCGTTCAACCCGATCTTCTCCGCGTCCTTGTCGTTGATCCAGATCGGATCCATGCCGCGCGAGAGGGTGAGCATGCGGTGATTATCCTTGTACGTCGAGTGGATGTTCCACTTGCCATGCGGCGTGATGTAGTTGAGCACCAGGCAGCTATCGTCCACCGGGCTGTTGACGATGTCGCCGGTCAGTCGGGGGTTGAGCCTGGGCTTGAAGGTGGGCAGATGCTCGCCAAAGTCGAGGTAGTAGAGGTGATCGACATAGAACTGCTGGCGGCCGGTGAGGGTGCGCCAGGGGATCAACCGCTCCACATTCAGGCACCAGGCGGCGTAGGCGCGGCCATCGTTGACATTCCCCGTCCAGCAGGGGCTGATCAGGGTGCGCCGCACCTGCCGGGTGAGGTCGTGGAAGGTCATGCGCACGTCGCGCACACCCTCGGCCAGATCGACCAGGGGCACGCCCGTCACCTCCTCCTCGTGCTGGAAGGAGGCGTAGGCCACAGCGCCGTTGGTCTCCGGGGCCAGATGCAGCAAGGCATTGGCTGCGTCCAGCGCGTCCTCCAGGCTGGGGTATTTGTGGCCGTTCCACTGCACGCAGCGCAGGTGGCGGGGATCGGGCGAGCCGCCGACGGGGTTGCGCAATAGCTCATCGTACTGAACTTTGGCCGGAATATGGACGCCGTTGCCGCTGAAGCCCTTCTCGCGGGCGACGGGGCCGAGCGAGATGAACTTGTTGTACAGATTGACGTAATCCCGCTCCACCACCCGGAAATGGGGCATGGTCTTGCCGGGGATAGGGTCGCATTCGCCCGCGGCCCAATCCAGCGGCTCGGTCTGCGCTAGCTCGTCGGAGGTGTCGTGCATCAAGGGCGCGGCCACCAGGTCGCGCACCGGCTGCGGGAAGACGCGCGGCGCCATCTCACTCACGGCTTTGGCAAAGGCCTTGAAGATCTCGTAATCGGTCTTGGCCTCCCACACCGGCGGCACCGCCTGGCCCAGCGGATGCACGAACGAGTGCAGGTCGGTGGTGTTGAGGTCGTTCTTCTCGTACCAGAAGGCGGCGGGGAGGACGATGTCGGAGTAGAGGGCCGAGGAATCCATGCGGAAGTTGAGGTCCACGACCAGATCGAACTTGCCACGCGGGGCCGGCTCGCGGAAGGTAACGCTCTTGACCTTGCCCTTGGCGTGCTCCTCGGCCACGATGTTGTCGTGCGTGCCCAGGTAGTGCCGCTGGAAGAACTCCGCCCCCTTGGCGCTGGAGGCCATGGCGTTGCCCCGCCAGATGAACCACACCCGCGGCCAGTTCTCCTCGGCATCGGGGTCGTGGACGGCGAAGTCCAGCTTGCCATCCTGCAGTTGCTGCGCCGTCCATTGCGCCACTTGCTCGCCGGTCTTGGCCCCGGCGGCGTCGGCCTCGGCCATCACCTGCAAGGGGTTGCGGTTGAACTGCGGGTAATAGGGCATCCAGCCCAGGCGCACGGCCATCGTCTCCAGATCCATGGCGTGGCCTTTGGCCCACTTGGTTTGGGGCGGCACCGGCGCGTAGTCGGTGAAATCGCCCTCGTAGCGCCATTGGTCGCTGTTCACATAGTGCCAGGTGGGAGATTGCTGGCGGCGGGGGACAACGCCCCAGTCGTTGGCGAAGGCGAAGCTGCTCCACGGCGCCACCAGCGTCAGCTTTTCCTGGCCGACATAATGGTTCATGCCGCCGCCGTTTTTGCCGCAGCAGCCGCAGAGGATGAGGGCGGTGATGGGAGCGCGGTAGGCCAGGTTGTTGTTGTACCAGTGATTGATGCTGGCCCCAACGATGACCATCGAGCGGCCCTGGGTGGCCTCGGCCGTGCCGGCGAATTCCCGCGCCAGGCGGATGACGGTGTCGCGGCCGATGCCGGTGTACTGCTCCTGCCAGGCGGGGGTGTAGGGATGGAGGTCGTCGTAGCTCGTGGCATAGTCGCCCGACAGCCCCCGCCCGACGCCGAACTGCGCCATCAGCAGGTCGAAGGCCGTGGCCACCGCCACGCGGCCCTCGCTGGTCTCGATGTAGCGCACCGGCACCCCGCGGCGCAGGGTCTGGTTCTCGGCGAACTCGTGGTAGGCCACCGGCAGGACGTCATCGTGCTGGTCGAAGAAGGACAGGGTGGGGCTGATCGGGCTGCCATCCTGACCGTCCTCCAGTTTGAGATTCCACTGCCCCTTCTGCGTCTGCCAACGGAAGCCGACCGTGCCCATGGGCATCTTGGGCTGGCCGCTGCCCTCGTCGATCATCAGCAGCTTCCAGTCGCCGTTCTCTTCGCCCGCGTATTTAGCCAGACGGTTGGCCCGCAGCAGTTGCCCGGCCTGATAACTGCCATCTTCGTTTTCGTGCAGTTCCACCAGGAAGGGGCCATCGGTGTAGCGGGTGACGTAATCGACGAAATAGGGCACCTGCCGCTGGACGTAGTATTCCTGCAAGATGACGTGATTGACCGCCATCCACAGCGCCGTGTCGGTGCCTGGCTTGACCGGGATCCACCAATCGGAGTATTTGGCCACCTGGCTAAGGTCGGGGGCGATGACGACGAACTTGGCGCCTTCGTGTCGCGCTTCGGCGATGAAATGCACATCGGGCGTGCGGGTCATGTTGGGATTGGAACCCATGGCGACGATGTACTTGGCGTTGTACCAGTCGGCGCTCTCGCAGACATCGGTCTGGTCGCCCCAGATCTCGGGGAAGGCGTTGGGCAGGTCGGCGTACCAGTCGTAGAAGCTCATGTTGACGCCGCCGAACAGCTGCAAGAAGCGGGAGCCGGCCCCGTAGGAGAGATAGGACATGGCCGGGATGGGCGAGAAGCCGAAGACCCGGTCTGGCCCATATTTCTTGGCCGTGTAGAGGCAGGAGGCGGCGATCAATTCCAGCACCTCGTCCCATGTCACCCGGCGGAAGCCGCCCTTGCCGCGCGCCTTCTGGAAGCGCGTGCGTTTGGCCTCGTCCTCGACAATCGAGGCCCAGGCATCGACCGGGTTCTCGTGCTGCTTCCTAGCCTGCCGCCAGAGGTCGATCAGCGGGCCGCGGGCGTAGGGATATTTGACGCGGATGGGGCTGTAGACATACCAGGAGGCCGAGATGCCGCGCTGACAGCCGCGCGGCTCGTAGGGCGGCAGGTGCGGCTCCAGCAGCGGGTAATCGACCTGCTGCATTTCCCAGGTGATGACGCCATCTTTGACGTAGATCTGCCAGGAACAACCGCCGGTGCAGTTGACGCCGTGGGTCGAGCGGATGATGTTGTCGTGCTGCCAGCGGTTGCGATAGAACTCCTCCCACTGGCGAGCTTGTGGTTTGATCAGGTCCTGAATCCAGCCCATGTGAGGTGCCTCCGGGGTAGTGGTCGGTGGTCAGTGGTCAGTAGTCAGTCATCAGTGGTCAGTCATCAGATGCGGGCGCGTTGGACGAGGGTCTTGCGCACCGACACCAGGCGGTTGCGCCAGTAAAAGTGGGCAGCAGCGATGAGCAAGACCATGCCCAGCAGCGAGAGGCCGGCTAACTGCCACAGCGCCTGCGGTGGGCGCTGCTGCACCGAAGCCTCCTGCATAAAGACGCGCAGGTCATCCTGCTCGGCGGGCGTCAACGGCTGCTGCGCCCACACCGCGTTCATGGTCACGGTGGGCGTGGTGTTGAGGAAGGTGGCCAGCCCGGCGTCGCCGCCATAGGTGTTGTAGGCGAAGGTGAGATCCGGCCCCAGGGCGCCGCCGCCCAAGGCGCCCAGCCCGGCGATACTGTGACAAGTCATGCAAGGAGGGCCGCCGTTGGCCAGTCGCTTGCCACCGGTGAAGAGCGCTCGCCCATGGTCGGCGTCGCCCACGCCCAACGTCACCGCCGGCGCTGCGACTGTGGCTCCGCCCGACTTGCCCAGGTAGGCGATCAGGGCGGCGACCTCGGCCTCGGTCAGGCCTAGATTGGGCATAGGGACGTTGTTGTTTTCGGCCAGCAATTGGGTGGCGATGGGATCGCCAGCGGCCAGTATCTTGTCGGGCTGCAAGATCCACTGCGACAACCAGGCCGGGTCGCGACGCTGGGTCACGTCCTTCAGATCCGGCCCCACCAGTTTGCCGCCGCCGATGGTGTGGCAGGCCGTGCACTTCTGCGTGAAGATGGCCTCGCCCTCGCCGCCCGATTGGGCCGGCGGCGCCGCCTGGAGCGAGCGTGGCTGAATCAGCGCCAACAGGATCAAGCCGACCAGCGTCAGCCTCGCAACGGAACCTGGGGATTTCAGTGACATCGATCGTACCTCCATGGGGCGGATGCTCAGCAGCCGTGTTTCTCGTCCTCGCGAATGGCGCTGATCAGGTCGAGGCTACTGGCCGGCCAGGTTTGTGCGGCAAAGACGCGCAGCGTAGGCTGGGCCAGACCGGTCTTGATCACTCGCAGGCCAGGGAAACGCTCCATCAGCGTCGCGGTCAGGGTCATCAGGGCATTGTTGTCCGGGCGTTCGTCGGCCAGAACTACCACGTCGGGCGCGGCCTGCAGAACGGAGTCACAGGTGTTGTCGTCCAGCGCCACCGGGCCTATCACCTCGATGTCGCCGGCGGTGTGCAACAACAACTCCAGGCTCTCGCCAAACAACGTCTTTGAGCAGACCAGGAGAACGCGACGGCTGTTCACGGCAAACTCTCAATCCTTGGTCGCAGGACGACTGCGAAAGCGTCGGGCGCAGTTGACTGATTTGTGGTATAGGCCCAAGAATACAGGAAGATGCCGCCCGTCGCATCCCTCTTCAAGCCGGGTGAGGAACTAATTTGGAGCGATCTTGGTGGGGCGCAGGCGCGGGTGCGAACTAGTTCTGCGGCGCCAGCGCCAAGCATGGGTCACGACCCCCCGCCTTTCCCCTGCCCCCGATACTGCTGAGGCTCGTAGTTCTGCGCAAACCCCTGGGGGCCGCATGCGCGGCGGCCGCCTCAAATCGCCTGCCCTTTGAACTGGCTCATGTACAAGTGGTGATAGAACCCGCGCTGATCCAGCAATTGCTGATGCGTGCCCGTCTCCACGATGCAGCCATCGTTGATCACCAGCACCTGATCGGCGTCGCGAATGGTGCTCAGCCGGTGGGCGATGACGAAACTCGTGCGCCCCGCCATCAACCGCAACAAGGCCTTTTGAATCCGGGCCTCGGTGCGAGTGTCGACGCTGCTGGTGGCTTCGTCAAGAATGAGAATGCCCGGATCCGCCAAAATGGCGCGGGCGATGCTCAACAACTGGCGCTGGCCCTGGCTGAGATTGCTGGCGCGCTCAGAAAGCTGGGTGTGATAACCATCCGCCAACTGGCGGATGAAATGATCGGCGTCCGCGAGGCGGGCCGCTTCCATGCATTCCTCATCGGTGGCGTCCAGACGGCCAAAGCGGATGTTTTCGAGCACGGTGTCGGCAAACAGAAACGTATCTTGCAGCACCAGCCCCAGCGCTCGCCTCAGGTCGTCCTTCTTGATGTCGCGGATGTCGACTCCATCGATGGTGATCTGCCCAGTCTGAACCTCGTAAAATCGGGTCAGCAAGTTGATAATGGTGGTCTTGCCGGCGCCGGTGGGACCCACCAGCGCCACCGTCGCGCCGGGTTTGGCTTCCAGGGTCATGTCTTTGATGATAGGCGTGCCGGGCTCGTACGCGAACCCTACGTGTGCAAATTGCACGCGCCCGCGCAGCGCCGTCAGCGGGGCGGCGTCGGGGGCATCGCCCACTTCGGTGGCTGTGTCCAACACTTCGAACACCCGCTCCGCCCCAGCCAATGCCGCCTGGATGGCGTTGTACATGTTCGCCAGTTGGCGCAAGGGCTGGATGAAGTTCTGGCCATAGATGATGAAGGTGGCGATGATGCCCACGCTCACTAACCCGCGCAGTGCCAGCCACCCGCCCAAACTCGCCAGCACGATCACGAAGAAGTTGCCCAGCACATTGGTCAGCGGCATGAGCAGCAAAGCGTAGTTGTTGGCATAGACGCCGGCGCGAAACACCTCGGCGTTGCGCTGGCGAAAGGCTGCCGTCACCGACTCGTGGCGCCGAAAGGCCTTCACCACCTTCTGACCGCTGATCGATTCCTCCATCACGCCGTTCAGCGCCCCCAGGCTGCGCTGCAAATCGCGGAAGCCGCGACGGGTGTAGCGAGCCACAAATTCGGTGAACCAGAACATGATCGGCACCACCAGCACCGCCGCCAGCGCCAGCCACCGGTCCAACGCAAACATGGCGATGAGAATGCCGGCCAATGACAGCACGCTGGCCACCAACGTTACCACATTCTGCGACACGGCTTGATTGATGGCGTCGATGTCGTTCGTCAGACGGCTCATCAGCTCGCCGGCCGGGTTGCGGTCGAAAAAGCGCAGCGGCAACTCCTGCAGGTGCGCGAACAAGTCTTGCCGCAATTGCTTCAGCGCCCGCTGCGAGATGTCGGCCATCACCCACCCGGCAACGCCCTGAAACACATTGTTCAGCAGATAGACCGCCAGCATCAACCCGGCAAGGCGACCCAACCCGGCCAATTGCCTCGGCGCAATGTAGCGGTCGATGGCGACGCCCATCAAGTAGGGGCCGATCAACCCCAGCACGGTGTAGATCAGCACACACGCGATCACGAAAATCAACGATTTCCGGAATGCCCTGAGGTATGGCAGCAGACGCACGAGCGCATGGCGCGGGTCTTGAGCCTTCTCGATCCGGCCCACCGCCGCCGGACGCCGCGGCTGCAACGAACTGCGCGCATCCACACCACCATGCCCCGGCAGGCGCTCCGTCATGGCGCCGGCCTCCCCGCCGCTGGCCCCGGCTCGACCACCGGCCCGCTGCCGAGCTGCGACTCGTAGATCTCTTGATAGATCGGGCACGTCCGCATCAATTCCTGATGCGTCCCTTCACCAACGATGCGGCCGTCCTCCAGCACGACGATCTTGTCGGCGTTCAGCACAGTGCTGATGCGCTGCGCCACCACCAGGCTGGTGTGCTGGCCCATTTGCGCCTTGAGTGCATCCTGAATCTTGGTCTCGGTCTCCACATCCACCGAGCTCGTGCTATCATCGAGGATGAGGATGCGAGGCCGCGTGAGCAGCGCGCGGGCGATGGCAATGCGCTGCTTCTGGCCGCCCGAAAGGTTCACACCGCGCTCCTCGATGTGCGTGTCGTAGCCTTTGGGCAAGGCCAGGATGAAGTCGTGGGCCTGCGCAGCCGTGGCAGCAGCAAACACCTCTTCGTCGCTGGCATCGGGGACGCCATAGCGAATGTTGTCGCGCACGGCGCCACTGAACAACACCGTCTCTTGAGGCACGATAGCGATCTGCTGCAGCAACGAGTCTTGTTGCAGGTCGCGCACGTCGATATCGTCCACCAGCACGCGGCCCGCTGTCGTGTCGTAGAAACGCGGCACCAGGTTGACCAGCGAAGATTTGCCGGCGCCCGTCGCCCCCAAAATCGCCACCGTCTGCCCCGGCTCGACTGCCAGGCTGATCCCGCGCAGCACCGGCTCTTGCCCGTGACCATCGTAATGGAAGACCGCGCGGTCCAAGGCGATGCGGCCGAGGCTGGCCTGTGGCAAAGGCCCGGCGTTCGGGGCATCGCGGATGGCGGGAACCGTGTCGAGCACCTCGTCCACGCGCTTGGCTGAAGCGATGCCGCTGGCCCACACGTTGGACAGCATGGTCATCAACGTCAGCGGGGTTAGCGTCGTTAACAGGTAATTGGTGAAGGCTACGATCTGCCCGACCGTCAGATCGCCGCGTGCGGCCTGCAGGCCCCCGGCCCAGATTACCACCACCAGCCCGGCATTGACGCACAGCGTCAACGCCGGCGACATCGTGGCCATGAAACGCATCACTTGCGAAGAATAATCGGTGTAGGCCTGGTTGGCCACATCGAAGCGCTCGCCTTCGAAGTCGGCGCGCACAAAGGCTTTCACCAACCGAGCCCCGGCGATGTTCTCCTGCAACACCGTGTTCAGCCGATCCAGCCGCTGCTGCACCGCCCGGAACAGCGGCTCCATCCGCACCACAAAGAACACGATCACGACGGATGTGATCACCAGCAAGGGGAGCATGGTCAGCGCCAGGCCGCGGCTGGTATTGAACATGAGGATGAGGCTGCCGATCATGAGCAGCGGCGCCCGCGTGCCAATGCGCAGCGAAACCTGCACGAGCCGCTGAACGGCGCTGGCATCGCTGGTGAGGCGCACCAGCAATTGGCCGGTCGTCATACGGTCCAGATCGCCGAAGGCAAAAGTCTGGATTCTTATGAAGAGGGCTTCGCGCAGATCGCGGGCCACGCTTTCGCCCACCCGCACCGAATAGAAATTATTGGCGACCGCAATGAGGGTGCTGCATATCGAGATGCCCAGCATCAACAGGCCCGTGTGGATGACCACCTGCTGATTCTGTTTGAAGATGCCCTCATCGATGATACGCTGGATCAGGCGGGGGATCGACAAGTCCAGGAACACCAATGTCGTCAGCAGCAGCAACGCCATCGCCGACGCCCGCCAATAGGGCTTCACAAACGAAAGCACACGGCGGATGTGGCTCATTTCAGCTTCGCGCGAGCAAGCCCCGCGCCCTCTGTGCCTGCCCGTTGTCGCAGAAAAGCCGTCCCGCGCACACGCCAGCCTGCCCGCGCCGTGTGCTGGCTACCGAAAGACGAGGATTGTCGCCCGTTTTGTCAGCCGCCTGCGCAGCCGATGGCAAGTTCAATGTGGCAAACACAAAACGCATTGTACGACAACCGCTGCTGGCAGCCAATCCTGCACAATCTCATGCACGAGCAGGCTACCGGCTCGTGCTCACCCGCAGCTTGGCCAGGCCAGCGCCCATCAGAAAGACTGCCGGCCCCGCCCCATCAAGGCCGGCCCCGACGCACCACTGAACCTGTCGCCCGTCCACCAGCGTCTTATTTTTCGCCGGGAGGGTCAGGGCGGCGGATTAACCATCGGCAGAGGTGGTGGACGCGTTCATCGGCGGCTGCTGTGGGAGAGACGGCGTCTCCCCCACAGCAGGCCAGTTTCAGAGCGAGCAGCAGGGACAGAAGCGGGGCCAGGTGGACGGTCCGCTTCCTCATCTGCGTCGCCAAGCGGATGAGGAAGTGGATGCTGGTCTACCGCCGCAACATCATCGGCAAGTAGGTGTGAGGTTCGGCGATCACGTTGAGCGCGGCCTCCATCTGCCGGGTCTGGCCGCCCCCTTGCGCCTGGATGTCGAAGAGGTACAGGCCCGCGGGCGTTTGTTCGCCCCAGGTCACGATCAGGAAGGCCCGCGCCGGCGGGGTGATCGTCAGCGAGGACTGGCCCGACTCAGGGTTGGGGGTGAGACTGAGGACAGCAACGCCGTGCGGCGGGGCGCTGCCCGGCGGCAGGGTCAGCGTCACCGGCAGGTTCCAGCCATCCTGCGCGCCGAGCTGCAACTGGTAGACGGCAGTCCCGGCCTGGCCGACCAGCGCATACTGCAACGAGGGCAGTGTGACAGGGACGAACGCCGGTTCGCGCACGGTCAGGGCCAACGCCAGTTCGTCACCGACGCGGCCATCGCTGCCGGCCACGACCAGCGGATATCCACCGCGTGGCAGCTGCCCCGTGTGAGTCAGCAACAGCGTGGTCTGGCCGCCGGGGACTACCGATGCCGGCTGGAATTGCCACTGCAACCCAGCCGGCGCCCCCAGCAGCGTCAGTTCCACCGGGTCGGCGGCTCCGTTGATGGGCGTGACCCCGATCGTTACCGAAATCGACCCGTTGGCATTAAGCACGACGCCGGCCGGCCCGCTGAGTTGGAACGCAGGTTGCTGCGCCTGCACTTGCACGGCCAGCGTGCGCTCCACGCCGCCGCCGTTCGCCTGAATGGGCACGGCATAGAGGCCATCGGCCAGGGTGGCGACGGCAGCGATCTCGGCGTTCACCTGCACACCCGCCACCGTCGGCGTGATCACCTCCTGGCTGAAGGTGACGCTGATGCCATCGGGCAGGGGCTGGCAGGCGGATGGCGACGCCGGCGCGCCCTCGGCCAGCGCCAGCAGTTCCGCCGCCGATTCGCAGCCGGCGGTGAGCAGGACGCTGTCGGGATAGGCGGGGTCGGTGGTGGCGAGGGTCAGGGCCACCGTGCGGGCGCTGCCAGAGCGGATGGTGGTGACGCCGGCGGGGCCGGTCAGGGTGAAGGCGGCCCCGGCCGGGGTGGCGATGACTCGCTCGGAGGTAGAGACGCGCCCGGTTTCGCTGTCCACACCCTCCAGCCAGAGGGTGTAGGTCTCTTCGGGGTTGAGGCCGGTGAAGGCATAGGCGCGGCTATCGCCGGCATCCACCTCCTGGATGGCGGCAGGCCCCAGGCCCAAGCCGGCGACCGTGGACTGCGTCTGCAACTTCAGCACGAAGCGATCCACATCCGGGTTGGGATGCCGATTCCAGGCGGCATCCAGGCGGCGATAGCCGGGGGCGAGGGTCAGGCCCGCGTTCCAGGTCGTCTGCCAGAGGTGGCTGACGGTGATCGGGGTGGCGGCATAGGCTCGATCCGGGCGGGTGCGGCCATCATCCGCCTGCATCCAGATGTGGTAGACGCCGCTGGCCAGGTCGTTGAGATTCAGGTTGAGCTGGTGGGTGGTTGTCCCATCGATCCAGGTCGGCGAGGGGTCGGTCAACCCTTCGGCCAGGGGGAAACCGGTGTACAGCGGCACAGTCTGCGTCTCTGTCACGCCGCCCGTGCCGGTGACGACCACCGTGGTCTGGATGGGGCCGGGGTTGGCGAAGACGCTGACCGCAGTGTTGGTCTCGGCCGACGAAAGCCGCCAGCTGAGTTGGCCGCTGTTGTCGGCGCCCGGCGCCACCGCCACATCGCTGAGCATGGTGTCGGGGATGCTGGCCGTGATGCTGAGCAAGTATTGGTCGTCGACGCCGAAATTGCCGGTGAGCGCGGCCTTCCACTCGCCCCGGGCCGGCGCGTCCACCTCGTACTGCATCTGCGTGGTCTTCTGCGCCACCATGTCGCGCACGACGTCCACCCGCGGATTGCCATCGCGCACGAGCACGGTGTAGACGACGCCCTCTTGCAGAGGGATGCTGAGCAGCAGGGTCAGCTGAGCACCCGTGGCGGCGTCGCGCACCTGCAGGTTGTAGGTTGCGGCTGCCAGCGAGATATAGTCGCTGGCCTGATGCTGCCCCACCGCCGGGGTGAGAGCGGCGCCGTTACGGATGGCCAGTTGGATCGCCCGAGTATCCGACCAGGCATGAAGCAGGCGAACACGCGCCTGGCCCAGGGCGGGCACGGAGTTGTCATCGACCCGCGCCGGGTCGGTCGCCGCCAGGGCGGCGCTGACCAGGGCGGCGATATCGGCCACCCAGAGCTGGCCGGGTGTGGCCACCAGGGTGTAGTCCATATCCGAGGCCACATCCAGGGCCAGGGTGGACAGGGGCGCGCCCGGCGCGGTGGGGGTGATCACGGCGAATTGGTGCGAACCGGGCGGCAGCTCGGCGTACTGCGTCACGGCGCTGCCGTGGGCGTCGATGGTGTAAGGCACACCAACAAAGAGGGGAACGCCATCGGCCAGCAGGCTCAGGGTGCCGTGGTCTTGGCTGGCATGGATGAAGCGCACCCGTCCGGGCGGGGCCGCGTCCTGGCTCAGCACTGCTTGCAAGGCCGCGGGTGTGGTAGCGCCGGCGGCCTGCGCCATCTGCCCGATCAAGAAGAGGGTGTAGACGCGGCCCTCGGCCAGCGTGGTGGGAGGTAGGGTGGCCAGGGCGGTCTTGAATCCGGCCTGTTGCAGGCGCAGATCGTAGACTCCGGCATCCAGCGGCACGTAGGCGCTGGCCTCGCCGGGCGCCAGGCCGAAGAGGAAGGGCAGATCCTCGCCATTCGCCACATCCACAGCCGGGGCGTCGGGGGCGGCATGTACGGCCCGCAGCCGGGCCTTGCCGTCCGCCGGCCGGGCGTTGTCATCCTCCAACAGGGTCAGGGTGGCCGCGCCGGCCGCGCCGGCGGCCAAAGCCGTGTGATCCACGTCGCCCGCCAGTGTCACCGTCTGCTGGAGCAGCGGGCGGGTGGCGCCGACCGGCAGGATCGTCAGGGTGTGCTGGCCCGCGGCCAGGCTGATGTAGGGCGTGGCCGCGGCGTAGGCGATATTGGTGAAGATGGCCGCGCCATCCACGGTTACGTTCACCGGCCCCACCCCGGCCAGGGCATACGCCAGGCGCAGCCGGGCTGGCGTCGTCACCTGCTGGGCCCAGTTTTCCGAGCAGACAGCCGGCTCGATCACCGGCCCCACCCCCGCCCGCGAGGCAAAGGCGTTGGCCAGGAACAGCGGCTGCGAGGACGCACCCGCGGCGGCGGCCGCGGCCACGAGCTGCGGCGTCAGGTCGGCGAGGGCCTGGCCCAGCGGCGCTTTCCAGGCCCCCGGCTGGCTGAGCGCAGTCAAATCGGTGGGGCCGTTCGGCAGCTCGCTGGCCACGGTGTAGGTGCTCACCTCGGTGTAACGCACCCCCGCAGGCAGCGAGTTGGGGGTGATGCGCAGGCCGTCGGGCCGGATCAACTCCAGCCCCGGCGCGTTTCCGAAACGGGTCAGGCCGAACAGAGCCTGGCTGGCCCGGCCCAGGGTGGCCGGCACCAGCACTTCGCCGGGGGCGGTGAAGATGAGGCCGGTTTCGGCGTCGGTCCAGTCGGCGTTGGCCGCAACCAGCCCGGCACTGCGCGCAGCCGCCAGCCGTTCTTGTGCGGCCAGCACCTGGGCCGGCGTGACCAGCTTGTACTTGTCCACATCCCCGCCTACCTTTATCGTGCCACTGGCATCCACGTAGAAGGCGGCGGTGTAGCCCAACACCGTCACTTTGCCCTTCAGCCCCCAGACGGTCGTGTTCGAAGGCGTCTTGAATTCGCCGACCTCGGCCAGGGCATTGCCCACCTTGATGTTCGATCCCGGCACCTTCACGCAGGTCTTGCAGGTCTTGACTTCCCATGGCCAACAGTTGACCCCGACATACGGCTTGCCGTTGGGGCAGCAATACCAGTTGAAGCACTCGTTGAGGATCGAGCCTTTGGTCAGCCCCACCTCCAGGGTGGCTTTGCCGGCCAGGTGGAAGCCCTTGTAATCGCTCCACGCCCACACCTCCGTCTGGCCCTTGACCACCACCACGTTGATCCAGACCTTGGCATAGAACTGGTTGGGCTTGACCCTGGCCGTGGCCCCCGCCACCGTGAAAGTGAACACCTTGACGGCGCCACTCAGCGCCAACTCGAAGGGATTGCTCACCACCGTGGCCGATCCCTTGACGCTAGCCAGGGCTACGCCGTTGAACTTCTTTCCCGCCGCGATCTCGATTCCCACCGAAACAGTGGTGCTGTTTTCGTTCAGCGTCACCTGGCCAGAGATGCTGGTCAGGAAGAAGCCGGTGTTGCCGATGGGGATGGAGCAGCTCAGCGACAGGAAGATCTCTTTGAGTTGCAGGCCGTCGGGCGCCAGCCCTGGATCCAGCGATGTGCTCGCCGCAGCCACCGTGGCCGGTTCGATCTCCAGCACGGCCTGGGTGTTGGCGGTGGCGTACAGCTTCACCCCCACCTGGATGCCCGAACAGCCCACCGCCGCGCCCAGGCTGGGCATCACGAAGACGCCGTTGGCGGTGATCAGGTAGCCGTTGCCCTGCTTGACCAGCGAGCCGCTGAGTTGCAGCGTAAACCCACCCGTCTTGATGTCCGGCAGTTTGAAGCTGCCGCCGCCGATGGTGATCTTGTTGTACGTGCCAGAGGCGTCGGTCACCCGCTTGATCACGACGTTGTTGAGTGCGATATAGCCGCCGCCGAAACCCGCCGGCAGCACCAGCTTGGCGCTGGTGATCGAGAGCGAGCCATCCGCGGCCACTACCACATTCTGCGCCGACAAGCTCAGCCCCGCCACCGACAGCGAGAAGCTGTTGATGGCGCCGCTCAATCCGCCCACGCTGTTCAGGATGATAACACCCGCGGCGCTGGCGTTGCTGCCGGGGATGCTGATCGCCACCGTGCCGGCCAGCGTTACCTTGTAGGCCGTGCCATTGTTGGTGATCTCGATCTTGGCCTTGGCCCCGGTGACGGCGAAGCCAGCGGCGCCGGCGCTGCCGATCTTGAAGTCGGGGAAGGGGATGTTGGCCACGCCGCCGCCGATGCGCAGGCCATCTTTGTTGATGGTGACATTGCTGACCGAGCCGGAGACCCCGCCCAAAGAGGATGGCAAGGCCAGCGAGGCATTGCCCACGGACAGCCCGGCGTTGCCCACGGTGGCGTTGGTCAGACCCAGGGTCAGCGTGGCGATGTTGAGGCTCAGGCTGGCGACGGTGGCGCTGAAGTTGCCGGCCGTGTCCATGCTGGCGCTGATGTTGATGTCCTTCTGGTTGCCGGGCAGGCGCACTTGCAGCTTGCCGCTGATGGCCAGGGTGTAGCCGTTGGGCGTCGTACCCACGGTTGCCACCGGGTCGGCCACGGTCAGCGGGCTGCCGCCGGCCGAGACGCCCCTTGCCAACTTCGGCCCGGAAGAGGCAGCCGTCACATTGCTGCCGCCGGGCGTGAAATTCGGCATCTTGAAGCTGACCGAGGCGAAGGAGAGACCGTCCTTGGTGATCTTGACCAGCCCCACCGAGCCGCCGGCCCCGCCCAACGCCGGCGGCAGGGTGATGGTGGCGTTCTGCACCGCTACGCCGTCTTTATCCAGGGTGGCGTTTTTCAGCGAGAGCGTGGCCCCGGCCAGATTCAGCGCCACTTCGCCGATCGTGCCGCTCAGGTTGCCCTGCGCATCGATCTTGAAGGTGAGGGCGATCGTCTTCTGGTTGCCCGGCAGATTCATCTGCAAAGAGCCGGTGGCGGTCAGTTCGAAATGGCCGTTGGTCAGCGTCAGTTTGGCCTTGATGTTGGTGATGCTCAGTTTGCTGCCATCGCCGATCTTGATGTCGGGCAGGTTGAAGGTGGCGTTGGCCTCGTCGATGCTGAGGCTGCTCGGCGTCACCTTCAGGTTGCTGACCGCGGCGCTGAGGCCGCCCAGCAGGGCGGGCATCTGCAAGGTGACGGAGGGGGCGAGCACCCCATTGGCGCTCAACGTCGCCCCGCCCGGCACATTCAGGGTCGCCCCCGCCACCGGCAGACTGAAGGCTTGCAGCGCGCCGGAGGGGACGATGCCATTGGCGTTGGCGACCAGGGTGAAGTTCGCCTGCACCGGTGTGCTGATGCCGGGCGGGCTGAGCGTCAGCGCAGCCGAGCCGGTCACGGCGATGTCAGCCAGGTTGATCTGCGAAATGTTCAGCCCAGAGCCGATGGTGAAACCGGCGATCTGCGACAGCAGATAGCTGGGGTTGGCGCCCAGGCTGGCCAGACCGTCGCCGACGTTGGCGCTGAAGCTGCCGGTGAAGAGATCGATCTTCTGCCCCAGGGCTTGCAGCGCCAGGGTGACGTTGTTGACGCTGACGCTGGTGGCGTTGTAGGTCAACACATCGGCGACGCCGGTCAGCAGCAAATAATCGCCGATGACGACGCTGCCCTCCGCCCGGTAGTCGCCGCCGCCCAGATCGGTGAACTGATCGGCGGTGATCTTGACCACGCCGATCGTGCGCGTCTCGCGATTGGGCGCCAGGGTGATCGCTGCGGACACTGGCGCGGCTGCGGGCGCGGGAGGCTGCGCCGCCGGGACGAGGGACGAGGGACGATGGGTGGTAGCCTCGCGCTGAGGGGCGGCGGGGGCGCTGCCGGCGCTTGCTCGCAGGACGCTGGCTACGATGGATCGATTCAAGACCGTGAGCGCTCTCGGCTTACCGGATGCCGCCGCGGCTGGCCTCTCGGCCGGAGGCTTCGCGTCGGCTGCCATCGCCGCTGCATTGAACTCTGGCGCCGGCGCCTCCGCCAGGTACTGCAGGAAAAGCACGTTGTAGAGGCTAGGCGCGGCCGCCTCCGCCGCCGTCGTCGCCGGGGCCGGCGCCGGCGACGGCGGCGCCAGTGCAGAGGGGCTTTCCACGACCTGGCGCGTCGGCCGGAGCGCGTTCAGCGCCTCCATCGACAGGCCCAGGTAGTCCTCGATCGTCTGCTCGAACGCATCCGCGGATGCGTTCGCAGCCGCAGGTTGGTTGAGATAGGTTTCCAACGCCCGCAGCGCTGCCAGTTGCAGCCGCTGTGGATCCGCCTTGCCCACGCGGTTGAAGAATGCCTCGCGGGTCTCGTTGCCCCGCCGCTGCCAGCCTCGCGCCGGCGCTGACTGCGCCGACCCCGGTTGGTTCATGGCCGCGGCCACCGTGGGGGAGAACAACTGGGCGCTGATCAGCAGGATGACCAGCGCCTGTCGCAATGCACGTGCGATGACGGACTTCCTCATGACAACCTCCTGATGGTGTGATGCGTGTGAGAGCGAGGAAAGTGGAATCAGGCGGCTACGCCGCGCCCGCAGCGGATGGTGGCGCCGGGGTGCAGGACTATGGGTTTGGTGACCAGAAGGGAAAAGAAGACGGAGGCGGCGCGCTTCACACCAGGCCCGTACGCCGCGCCAGCTGCGCCGCCTCTTGCCGGGTGCCCACCTGCAACTTGGCCAGGATGTTGCGCATGTGGCTCTTGACAGTGTAGAGGCTGACCACCAAAGCCTCGGCGATCTCTTTGTCGCCGGCCCCGCGCGCCGCCAGCTCCAGCACCTCGCGCTCGCGCCGGGTCAAGGCAATCTCGCCTTCGAACTCATCCGGCGGCCGATGCTGGCTCAGGCGGCGGAACTCGGCCAGAACCAGGCCGGCCATGCGTGGGTTGAGGGCGGCCTCGCCGGCCAGGGCGCCGCGCACCATCGCCAGCATGTCGCGCGAACGGATGTCCTTGAGCAGATAGCCCTGGGCGCCGTTTTTCAGCGCCTGGAAGAGCTTGTCATCATCATCGCGCACGGTCAGCACCACCACCGTCGTCTGCGGCAGCGCCTGCCGGATGCGCCGCGTGGCTTCCAGGCCATCCAGCCCCGGCATCTGCACATCCATCAACACCAGGTCGGGCTTGAGTTCAAGGGCCTTGACCACGGCCTCCAGGCCGTCGCGCGCCTCGCCCACGACCTCCATATCGGGCTGGGCAGCGAGAATGCCCGCCAGACCTTCGCGGAAGAGGGCATGGTCGTCAGCCAGAAGGACGCGCGCCCGCTGCATTGCCTCAGCCCCCCCCACCGGCGGCCGGCCAGACCAACCTGACCTGTGTCCCTTGCCCGAAAGCGGATTCGACCTGCAGGCTGCCGCCGATGTGCGCCGCTCGCGCCTGCATGATCTTCAATCCGAAGTGTCCCGCTGGTTCCGGGGCCGAGGGATCGAAGCCGCGGCCATCATCCTCCACAGCCAGGGCGTAATGGCCATTGACCCTTTCCAGTCGCACCACCACCGCCTGCGCCGCGGCGTGACGGGCGGCGTTGTGCAACGCCTCACGGGTGATGTGCAGCACTTGTTCGGCCACCTCGCCTGAGCAAGCGGTCAGGGGCTGGGCTTCGGCGCCGGGCTGCCAGCGCACGATCAGACCGTGCTGGCGCTCGAAGTCGCCGGCCAGCAACTGCAAACGGGCGGCCAGGTCGGGCGCCAGCGGCGCCTCGTCCAGTAGATGGTCGATGGCGCGGCGCACCTCGTCCGTAGCCCGCCCGATGGTGGCGCGGGTCGCTTGCAGGCGCTGCAGGGCGGCTTCATCCTGCCCTGCGGCCAAAAAGTCCACCACCTGATCGGTCATCAGCCCCAGGTAGCTCAGGGTCTGACCCAGCCCGTCATGCATCTCGGCGGCGATGCGGCTGCGCTCCTCGAGGGCGGCCACGCGCTCGGCCTGAGCGTAGAGGCGGGCGTTTTCCAGGGCGATGGCGGCCGTGTTGGCCAGCTTGGCGAGCATCGCGCCGGCTTCGACGGCAAAGCGTCCCTGCTGTGGACTGCCCACGCAGAGGGCGCCGATCACACGTCGGCCATGCCGCAGCGGCGCCGCCAGGTGGCTGGCCCGGTAGGAAGGCGCCAGCATCTGGCAGCCGCCGGCGCACTGGCCGTGACCGCACACCGCCGCCCCCTCGCCGGCCAAGACGCCCAGAACGAAGTTCTGCCCGGCCGGGATGCGCTGCTCGACGATGGCCGCACCCGGCCCGCTGAGTGCGGCCAGATGCAGCCACTCCCCCTCCTCGTCGATCAAACAGAGCGAAGCTACGTCGGCGCCCAACAGGCTGTGAGCCTTTTCGGTGACCGAATCTAGAACGAGTTGCAGGTCGAGCTGCGAGGAGATTTCACGGCTGACCTGGTTGAGAGCCTCCAGCTCGCGCGTGCGCTGGGCGACGCGATCCTCCAGGTCGGCGGTCAACTGCAGGAGTTGCGTGTGCGAGGCTTGCAGGCGAGCCCGCATCGATTCGAGGGTGCCAGAAAGCAGCGTTATTTCGTCCGGCCCTGCCACCAGCACCGGTGTGCTCAAGTCATGGGCGCCAATGCGCTCCGCCGCCAGATCGAGCTGCTGAAGCGGCCTCAGCACCGAATGACGCACCATCCAGCCGCCAACCAGCAGGAGCAAGAGGGCGCAGGCAAGAAACGCGGCCTGCATGGCCCGCAGCCGGTTGACCTTGCGCGTGGCTGCCTCTTGATAGAGGCGCACAGCGCTCTCGGCTTCGGCCAGCAGGCGGGGCGAAAGCCGGTCGATGGCGGCGGCGCTGGCGAGACGTTCGGCGCTGCCCGGACGCGAAAGCAACAGCCGGTCGAGTTCGGCGCTGTATTCATCCCAGGCCAGCGCAACCCGGTCGAGCTGGGCTTGAAGCTGGGGGGCGGAGGCGGCGCGGATAGGGCCGGCCTCCCCCGTCGCCTGCATCACCTCGCCGCCATGACGAAGAGCGGCCAGGGTCTGCGCGAAGAGGGTGCGGGCATCTTGCAGCGATGTTGGGGCCACGGCCTCGCCGGTGCGAGATAGGTCCAGAGCCGCGCGTGTCATCTGTTGCACTAGCATCCGTTGTCGCCCGGCCAGATTGACCAGGAGGGCGTCCTGGCGATGGGCGGCCAAGGCCCAGAAAGTGATGGCCGCTGAGACGCTCACCAGCAGAAAGAAACTGAAGAAAAGCCAGACCAGGCGGTCGCGGAGACGGGAAAAGCGCACGGGCTTGAGCTCCTGTGTGGCAGACCCACGAACGATGGGGGGCATTATACACAGAAGCGTGGCGAAGGCTACAAATCAGGACTCGGTTCCAGCAACGGACTGATGGCGTCGAACCAGATCTGAGCGATGGCGTCGTAGCCGGCGACGTTGGGATGGTTGCCGTCGTCGCTCAGGGTGGCGGGGTCGGTGAAGATCGTCGTGTGGTAAAAATCGACGGTGATGGCCCCGTGCTGGGCGGCCTGGTCGGCGATGGCATCGTTGTAGCGCCTCACCTGCTGCGACATGCGCTGCACCTCGGTGGCGGTGAGGCCGGGGAACGCAGCCGCTCGCATGGTCGGGTCGGCGGCCACCGGCCGCAGCGATTGGTCGTCCAGCAGGGCGATGAACACCGTGGCGCCGGCCCCGCGCAACTGGCTGAGGATGAGGCCGATGTTGGCGGTGAAGTGCTGCAAGTTCTGCGCTTCCTCCTCCACCGGCGTCTCGCCGTCGTTGGTGTACAGATACCAGAGGTCGTTGCTGCCGATCCAGACCGTGGCCAGCGCCGCCCGCCCGTTGGCCGCGGCCTGGCTCAGCAGCGTCACCGCCGGGCCGAGCTGGCTGGGCTGGCCCTCGTAGCCGTGGATGAGCATGTCCGAGTCCCGGCCCGACCTGCCGAGGTTGGTCACGGTCGAGCCGGGGCGGCGGGCCTGGAGGCGCGGGAGCAGCCGGCCCGGAAAGCCCCCGCGCCCGTAATCGTCGCCGTCGCCTTCGGTCAGGCTGTCGCCCAGCGCCGCCAGCGTCACCGGGCCGGTGGACAGGGCGGCGGTAGGCGTGGGCGATGGCGTGGCGGTGGCAGTGGGGGTGCGCGTGGCGGATGGGGCGACCGTGCGCGTGGCCGTAGGCGTGCGGGAGGGCGTGGCCGTCGGCGTCTCGGTGTGCGCCCCGCCGGCGGGGCGCAGGATCAGCGGCAGGTACATCCAGCGGGCGCTGGCCGTGGCCGTGGGGGTGACGCTGGCGGGGAGAGTAGGCGTCGGGGTGGCGGTCGGCTGGCCGGAGGCATACTCGTAGGCGCCGAGGTCGGGCTGGGCGTCGCGGGAGCGGGCGTCGAAGTCCTCTGGCGGCGCGGCACTGGCCAGGCCGGCGTCGATGGCGGGGCTGCCGGGCAGCAGGTGGGCGTCGAAGCTGTCCACCGCGGCGCTGGCCAGGCCGGGGCCGAGGCCGCAGCGGTCGTGCCCACCGGGGCAGAGATCATCCTTCACCCCGTTGACCAGCGAGTAGTCGGCGTCGAAGGGGTTGGCCGGGAAAGTCTCCTGGTAGATCAGGCAGGTGCGCTCGAAGGGCTGCAAGAAATCGGTCTGGCCCTGGAAGATGTTGTTGCGCAGCCGCGCCCGCTCGCTGCCGTTGCAGCCGCCGTAACACTCGGCCGTCACCAGGCAGTCCCCCTCGCTGGTGAGGGTGTTGTTGGTCACGGTCACTTGATCGCCTGCGGTCAGGCCCAGGGCCAGCGCGTCGCCCAGGGCGCGGCAGGCATCGACGTTGTGCGTGAACGGCTGACCCTCGAAGAAGCCGCAGTTGCCGACCAGGATCGAGTTCTCCAACACGAACGGCCCGCGGTAGTTCTTGATCTGGTTGCCGGCGTTGCCCTCGACCCGCGTGCGGCGGATGGTGATGCTGGAGCCGGGCGCGCGGATGTAGAGAAAGTCCAGGCCGTCGGAGGTGTTGTAGCGGATGAGCGAGTCCTCGATCAGCCAGCGGCCGCCGCTCTCGCCCGTGGCGAAGCCGTCGCCGTAGCCGCCGGCCGTCTGGGCCCAGCAGCCGGCCGGCTGCTGGCCGGGCCAGGTCTCGCCGCAGCCGTTCCACTCCACCGTCCAGCGGCGGAAGGTCAAGTTGCCGGCGTTGGCGTCGCCGAACTCGTCCCACAGGTCGCCGTCCCAGCCCACCCAGCCGTTACCGGCGATGCGCACCCGCTCCACCGTCCAGTCGGTCAGCCGGCCGGCGTGGACGCCCCCCGCGGCCAGCCCGTGGATGTTCAGATCGTGGAGATAGACGTTGGCCGAGTCCTCGGCGTGCAGGCCGTAGCCGGCCCAATCGCCGTAGGGCGGGTTGTCGCGCTCGCAGGCCAGGCCGCCGGAGTGGAACTCGACGCAGCCGGAGTGGTCGGTGATCTCCAGATAGCCGATCTCCAGGTTGCTGGCGTCGGTGAGGTTGAGGATGAACCAGGGCCGCTCCGCTCCCCACAGCTCGGGCGGATGCTGGCTGTCGCCCAGGATGCGGGTGGGATGGGCTGCATCCGGGCCGCCGGGGATGGGCGACATGAGGCAATCAAAGGCGCCGCCGGCGTCGCAGGCCTCGGCGCCCGGTGCGGCGTAGCCCAGGCGGTAGCTGCCGGCGGCGATGAAGAGCGTGTCGCCGCCGGCGATGCGCGGCGTCTCCATCGGCGGCAGGGCGCGGAAGGGGTGATCCCAGGCGCAGGGCTGGTTGACGCCGCTGCCGGGGTAGGTCGCATTCACGCGCCCGGTGCACTGCTCGGGCGAGCCACCGTCGGGGCGGATGTAGAAGGTGCCGCTCTGGGCCGCGGCTGGCGGGGGCATCGACGCCAGCCGGGCCACAACCAGTGCGGCCAGCACGGCGGTCAGGAGCAGAAAATGGTTTCGTCGGCTGAACATCACTGCCTCCTGCAGGAGGAACCGCCTACCGGCGCGTCCAGGTCAAGGTGCGCGGCCATTCAACACCAGCGGCAGCAAAACCACGTCGGCCCAGCGGTCGCGCAGGGTGATATCGATCCCCGTCGCCGCGCTGCCCGTGCGGATGGCCACCGCATCCGCTTCGCCGTCGCCGGTGGGATCGTACCAGCCAAATGGCTCGCCCGGTTGCGGCGGCCCCATGTCGGCGCCGAGGTCGATGAAAGCGCCAACGCGATAGTCGCCGTCGGGTACATGGGCGATGGTGTAGACGCCCGTCCCGGCGATGACGGCGGCATGCGCCGGCGGCCCTGGATCGCCCTGGCGCCCGGCAAAGATGACGATGTTGTGCGTCCCCGTAATCGCGCCGGTGTAGGCGATGCGGCCGCTGATGCTGCCCGCCGCTGGCGGCGATGGGTCGGTCAGGAGGATGTCCACCGCCGTAATGGCAGCGCCGGCGGTGACGGTCAGCGGGTTGAGCGCATAGCCGCCCATGGGGTCGATGGCCGGGTCGGGCGCGCCGCCAGAGTCATCGGCGTCCATGCCGGCGTAGAGGTGGTAAACCCCGGCGGTGACGGTGAGGGTGTAGGGGCCGGGGCCGCTGCGCGTCGTGGCGAGGGCCGGCGGGCCGCCCAGCGTGGTGGTGAAAGCGCCGACCCAGACCATGTGCGTGCCTGTCACCGCGCCGGCGTAGGTGATGTCGCCGCTGATCAGGGCCAGAGAAGCGGGCCGACCGGCCTCGGCCGGCGGCGAGGAGGGCCTCGCCGCCACCACCGCGACCAACAGGGCGAGCAGGAAGCCGGTGCAGGCCAGCCACAACAGCAGGCGCTTGCCGGCGGCGTTGGGGAAGGGAGAGAAGGCTTCGTTCATGGCCGGCTTTTGTTGAGCAGCGGCAGCCAGACCGGATGGCCGACGAAGAAGGTGACGCTGGCAGTCCCGGCCATACCGTCGCTGTCGGTGACGGCGGCGGTGACGGTGTGCGGGCCGGCGGCAGGGGCGGGCAGGATCACTTCGGCGCCGCTGCCCAGGCCGCCAGCGATGTCATCGCTCCAATGCAGGGCCGAGCCAGGCAGCAGGCCATCCTCGCGGTCGAAGGCGAAGCCGATCATCGCCAGCGGCTGGCCGGGCGGGAAGAACTGGTGGGGTTCGGGCTGGGAGATGACCACGCCGGGCGGTTTGCGGGCGACGGTGAAGAGGCCGCTCTCGCCCTGGCCGCTGCGCATGCCGTCGTTGGCCAGCACACGGATGCGGGCCTGGCCGGCCGCCCCGGCCAGTGTCTCCAACTCGATGTCGTAGCCTGTCCCGGCCAGCCCGGTGGCCAGGTTGACCCAGGTGGCCCCGCCGTCGCGGCTGAACATGACCACGTAAGTCAGGGCGTCGCCGTCCTCGTCCTGGGCCGACCAACGGATCGCTCCCAGGCCGGTCGCCGGCCAGATCGCCCCGGCGGTGGGGCTGGTCACGGTCACGGTGGGCGCGTGTGCGCTCAGCACCCGGCTGAAGAGCACCGTATCGCCCTCTCTGATGGCAATGCGGGCGGCGGCAGGCCGGTCGGGCAGCAGCTGGCGGAAGGGATGGGCTTCCTCCTCCTCATTTTCATGCCGCTCCTCGTGGATGGGGTCGAAACCGCGGCTGAAGAGCACGGTCCCGGCCGCGTCCTGGAGTTCGATGGTGTAGCGGCCGGCGTCGCTGGCCGCTGCGGGCGCGGGCCGGGCGGTGATGCGGTAGATGGGGCGCACGGTCAGGGTCGGGCTGAAGCGCCCGGCCACCAGCCAGAAGTGCTCAGGATCGCCCGCGTGCGGGCCGAGGCTGCCGGGAACCGCGGGCGAGGCCGCCGAACAGAAATCGTAGTTGTCGTACAGGGCCAGATAGTTGTGGGGCGAGATCCATTTGCCCAGGTCGAAGCCGTAGGACATCATGTCGTGGTAGTGGAGGGCGTCGGCCGCGGCCAGGCGCCTGGCAAACATGTTCCAGGTGTCGAAGCCGACGACGCCGATGCCGCCGTGGGGATAGGGCCACTCCTCCCAACCGCCGCCATCGCCCTCCCCGTGGTCGTTGCTGGCGTGTTGGCGACCCAGGTTGTGACCGATCTCGTGGATGGCGGTGTCGCGGCGGCCCTGGCGGCCCACGGCCACGCAGTCATCCACGCGGGCGACGCCGCTCCAGGTTCCGAGCGGGTTGGCGGCGTCCACGGGGCCGAAGGGGACAGTGGTGCTGATGACGCCATAGTAGTGGCCCTCGACCCAGCCGCAGGCCCAGAAATCATCCTCGTAGCAGACGAAGCGGTCGGCCAGGTCATCCAGGAGGTCGCTGCGGCCCTGGGCGGTGGTGAGGTTGTGGTCGGTGCGCAGGATGCGTTCGGCGTCGAGATGCACGGCCACGTCTTGCTCGTCGATGGGGTAGACCTTCTTGATTTTCTCGAACAGGTCGGTGCTGCTGACAGGGATGGCGTCGGCGTTGCCGCGGGTGTAGCGGATGCGGACGGGGTAGATTTGCAGGTAGTCGTGTTCGTGGAAGATGAGGCCGCGCTCGGTGACGCTGTTGTTGCCATTGCAGGCCGGGCATTCCTGGGCGCGGGCGGTGACGACGGCGTAGAGATCGATGCCGTCGCCGCGGGCGGCGTCGGTCCAGTCGTCGGGCAGCAGGAAATTGGCCGTGAGCTCGGCATAGTTGCGCAGTTCGGGCAGTCCCAACCCCCAGATCACGCGGCGGATGGTTGTCACCAACGGCCCGCCGGGCAGAACCTCGCCCGTGCCGTTGTCCCACCCCACCAGCGACACCTCGATGTCTTGCAGGTGTTCGTACATGGCGTCGCCGGGGCCGATCTTGTTCAGATAAACATAGACGCGAGCCACGGTCAGCTTGTGCGCCACCAGCGGGATGCTGTTGTCGCCCTCTTCGCAGCTGTCCAGGTTGGCGGGGTCGCCAAAGCACTGCGTGACCTGAGTGACTTCGATGCCGGCGGCCTGCAAATCCATGTTGGACGGCTGGCGGGTGGGTGTGGGCGTGGGCGAGGGCGTGCGCGGGTAGACGTAGCCGAAGTCGGCCCCGACCACATGCTGGCCCGGCTGCGGCTGCACCAGCAGGGGGTTGCAGCAGGTGGTGCGCACCAGCGGCGCCGGCACGGTGCTCTCGTCCACGGTCACCTCATAGAGCACATCGCCCTCCAGGTCGGCGAAGAGATAGTAGCCCTCGTCGTCGCTGAACCGGGTGGCGAGGAGGTCATCGCCCCGGAACAGGTCGACGCGGACGCGGTCGATGCCATCTTCGCCAGGGTCCTGCTGCTCGTCTTCGTCCTCGTCCTCCCACACCCGGCCGGCGATGGAGGCGCGCGGGGGCGGGCCGAAGCCGAAGTCGACGTCGCGTTTGTCCTCGCCGGGCTGGGGAACTGTGGTTTGCGGGTTGCAGCAGGTGGTGAGGGTGTAGCCCGCGGGCAGGGATTGCTCCTCCACCTCCACCTGGTAGCTTTGGCTCCCCTGCAAGTGGCGGTCGAAAACGTAGCGGCCGGCGGCGTCGGTGAGGGCGGTGGCGAGGATGGCGTTCTGGCGGCGCAGGCGCAAGAAGACCTGGGGGATGCCCGGTTCTTCGCTGTCCTGCATCCCGTCCCGGTCGGCGTCCCGCCAGACGCGGCCGCCGAGGGTGGCGAGGGCGGGGGTGGGGGTCGGGGTTCCGGTAATCGCCTGGGTGGGTGTGAACGTCGGCGTCCGCGTCGGGGTGGGCGTGAACGTCGGCGTCCGCGTCGGGGTCGGCGTGAGCGTCGGCGTCCGGGTTGGCGTCCGAGTCGGCGTGGGCGTGAGCGTCGGCGTCCGGGTCGGCGTCCAGGTCGGCGATAGGGTCGGTGTGGGTGTGGAGGTCGCGGTACGGGTCGGCGTAAAGGTAAGTGTGGGCGTGGGGGTCGCAGTGCGGGTTGGCGTCGGCGTGCGGGTCGGCGTCGGAGTACGGGTCGGAGTACGGGTCGGCGTCGGCGTGCTGGTGGGCGTGGTGTAGTCGATCACCAGCCGCGGGCGGTTCGCAGCCAGGCTGCTCTCGCGGCTGCCAAAGCCCCGCCAACCGATCGTGCTCTCGTTCTTGCTCAGCAAGGCCAGGCCCTGGTTGGGCGACCCGTTCACCCAGGTCTGGGCCAGGGTGGTCACGTCCCAGGTGTAGTAGGCCGCTGTCTTGCCCACGCCCAGGACGTTGTTGGCCCCGGTGTAGCCCGGCTGGTTGTTCCAAGTCGCGGCCATCTCGTTCCAGGCGGCGTCGATGCGTTTCAGTTCCACATCCAGCACCGCCGGCGCGGCCGAGGTTTGCACGAGATAGGCCTCGAAGCGGGCCTGGGTGACCGTGGCCCCGGCGGGGATGCTGCTGAGGTCGAAGCGGAACAGCGCCCGGCCCACGGCGCTGGGCGATTGGCTGCCAACGTACAGCACAACGTCGGCGCCGTAGTTCGTGGCCGGCGATGCCGAATAGACGTAGGCGTCGGCGACCGCGGGCAGGGTGATGCTGGCGGCGGGCGCGGCGACGGCGGGCGCGGCGACGGCGGGCGCGGCGACGGCGCGACGAGAAAGCGGCGCTGCCAGCAGCAGGGCCGCAAGAACAAGCAAGACGATATGATGTTTCATGGTGGGCCTCCATTCGCCAGAAGCAGGGCGATCGATCAGCCCTTCCATTCAAGCACAAAACCGCTGCGCCAGGGTATCACTTTGCGATACAAAATAGGATGAATTTTGGCAAGGCCCGGCCTGGGGGTCGGCGCGAAGACCCCTCGAGAGGGCGGATTACTGGGATTGGCGGATTGGAGGGGATGGGCGGATTACTGGGATGAGCGGATTACTTCATGTGGGCGGATTTACGGGGATGGGTTTCAGGGGGGCGGAAGGGGTGAGGGGGTGGCCTACAACCTGGCCGGGATGTCGAAAACCCTGGCCCCCAGGTTCATCCCCAACCGCATCGCCGCCCGGGTGGCGCCCTCGCCCAGCCAGTAGCGCTCGAACATCACCTTCGCCCCATGCCAAAGCCGGCCGGCGCGAGGCAGGGGCACGTCCGGGTCGGGTTCGGCATAGAAATCGCCGCTGGCAAAACCGGCCTGGCCGCCGCCCATCTCGATCCAACAGTAGCCGGCGCCGTCGAACTCGGCCCGCGCCCCGCTCCCCTGGATCTCGGCGGCGATGCGCGTGGCCACCGTCTCGGCCTGCGCATGGGCAAAGACGCCCGCCTTGGGCAAAGGTTTGCCGTTGGAAAGTGTGATCGTGGCCGCATCGCCGATGACATAGACCGACTCGAAACGGGTCTGGAGGGTGCGCTTGTCTACCGGCGCCCAACCAGCCTCGTTGGCCAGCCCGGCTGCCCGCAACACCGCCGGCGGCCGATGGGGAGGGACGGCCGCCAGAAAGTCGAACGGCTCGCGCGAACCATCGGCAAAGACCAGTTCCCGCGCCTCGGCGTCGAGGCGCTGCACCTGCCGTTTGGCGTGAAAGGCGATGCCGCGGGCGCTCATCATCTGCACCACCGCCTCGCCCATGGCCGGGCCGGCCACGGGCATGGGCAGCGGCTCCGGTGTGAACACCTCCACCCGGCTGCCGCGCTGGAGCCGGCGACGTCGCAGCGCCTCTGCCAGCAGCATGGCGGCCTCGTAGGGGGCAGCGGGGCACTTGTAGGGCAGCGACGAAACCAGGACAACGGCGCGGCCGCCCTCGAAACGCGCCAGCGCCTGCCACAGGCCGGCGGCGCCTTCCGGCGCAAAGAAGTTGTGCGCGGCTTCGCCGTAGCCGGGCATGGCCGCCGGCGCCAGCTCAGCGCCCAACGCCACCACCAGATAGTCGTAGGCCAGTTCGCGGTCACCGGCCCGGATGCGCCCTTGCTCCGGCTCGATGGCCTCGACCTCAGCCCGCACCACCTCCACGCCCGGACGCAGCAGACGCCGCAGGTCTTTGCTGATCTGGTCGGGCCGGCGCTGGCCCACCATCACCCACAAGAGCGAGGGGGTGAAGACGTATTCGCCCCGCCTATCCACCACGATGATGCGGTGTGGCGCGGCCAACTGCCTTCGCAGGGCATTGGCTGCGACGATGCCGCCGACGCCGCCGCCCAAAATCAGGATCGTTTTAGCGGTCATTGTGCCACCTCCACTGGCAGAGAGAATGAGGGCGCCATCAATCAGAACTCAATCGGGTGAGAGCAGTAGCAGCGAGGGCGATGACCTGCAAGGCGTCATGGCTGCCGCCGTCGGCGCCTTTTTCGAAATCCCCCTCGGCCACGGCCATCTGATTGGTGATATGGGCAAAGCATACCACATCCCGGTTCCGGGCCTGGGCAAAGGCATAGAGCGCCGCCGCCTCCATCTCCACGCCCAGGATGCCCTGGCTGCGAGCAAAGTCGATGGCTGCCGCCGTCTCGCGAAAGGGTGCATCCGTCGTCCAGGCGGCCCCGATTTGCACCGGCACAGGTGCGCCGGCAAAGGCGCCCTGCAACTGCTGCTGCAGTCCAGACCGGAGGTGGCTGTAGGCGGCTGGCGGCAGATAGTGGTAGCTGGCGCCTTCGTCACGCAGCGCCCGTTCGATGAGGACGAAGTAGGGTGGGCGACCGGCCGGTGTGATCTGGCCGGCCGAGGTGATGCTGATGAGCAGCCGGCAGCCGGAGGCAAACAACTCTTCGGCCACGAGGACGGCAAAGGAGGCGCCGACGGCATAGGGCACGAGGCCGTAATCGCGGCCATCGTGGCAGAAGGCATACAGCCGGGTGTGGTAGCAGGCCCAGTGCGGGTGTCGCTCCGCCCGGCCGGTGGCGATCAGATGCTCGGTCAGGTCGCCGTCGGGGTCGAGGATGCAGATCGGCGGGATGCCGCCGGGCGGCACGCGACGTTGTCGCCGGGCCTCGCGCAGGAGATTCTCGACCTCGAACAACGAGGGGGCGTCATAGGCCTTGTGCGCCAGGATGGGCGCTTCCTGCTCCTCCATGCGCCGGCGGCCTCAGAACACCAGCACCTGGTCGGCTGCCGCCGTCCACGCCGCCAGCAAGGCCATGTTGCCGGGTTGCACCACCGCGATGAACCACTCTGGCCCGAGCCCGCGGGCCTCCGAACAGCTCCCTCAGGTGGCCACCTGGCCCTGGCGGGCGATGGACTGCACCATGCGCTCGATGTTGTAGTAGCCATTGGGCGTCTTCTGGCCGGCCAGGGCGCAGTTGACGCCGTCGCCGACCAGGAAGACCTGCACCTTTGCCTCCGGCGACTTGGCCAGGTTCATGGCCAGACGCAGGGCATTGTAGGGGCGCTCGTTTCCGTAAGGCGCATCGTTGATGATGAAAAGATAGGTTCGTTCGCCGTCATTAGTCATATGCAAACTCCTGGGGCCGACGAAAGGTTGCTTTCTCGATTTCGATCGGCATTCGTGGATTCGTGGCAGAAACTGAACGTCAGGCTGCCAGCAGACAGATGGCAATCTAGCATTTGTTCATCACAAGCGTTTCCGTGTTCGCAGCGAAAAACGATTCGCCCTCGACCAGGAACAAAGACAGCTTTCTTCGACTAGCGGCCAGAGCACCTGTCCTGAGCCTGTCAAAGCAACACCCGCATTCTCGCGCCACTCACTCGCTGGCGCAACCCGGTCTTTCCGCCCGACTATCCCCGCCAACGTTCGCGCAAGCCGCTGAAATGATAGACCAGCCACCCCACCACCACCAGCACCACCGTAATCTCTGGCAGCCCACGCACCCCCAGACGGAATAGGTCGAGGAGCAGCACCACCAGCGTGGCCAGGGTCAGGGCCGTTGGCAGCAACGCCCGCCAGAGCGGGAGGGTGGGCCGGCCGGGAGGCGGCGGCGGAACGGCGTAGCTGTGGTCATACCTGGCCCGCTGCGCGGGGTCAGAGAGCACGGCATAGGCTTCGTTCAACTCCTGCATGGCGGCGGCGTCGGCCCCACCCGCGGCATCGGGATGATGCTTGCGCGCCAGGCGATGGTAGGCGGCCTGGATCACCTCTGGCTCGGCCTGCGGGTGCACCTGAAGAATGAGATAGTAGTCCTTCACATCGCTGGCTCCGGGCGCACGGGGGGGGTCACAACCTGATCGTCAGGCCCTCGAAGGCTGCTGTGCAGTGCAGCCAGGGCGCATGCGCTTGCAGCCAGGCCCGCGCCTCGGTCTGGATGGCGTCGATGGCATCATCGCTGCGGTCGGGGTCGTGGTGGAAGAGGACCAGGTGTTTGACCCCGGCTGCAACCGCCAACTCCAGCACCTGCGACACCAGGCTATGGCCCCAGCCGTGATGGGCGGGCATGTCTGCGGCCAGATATTGGGCGTCATGGATGAGCACATCCGCATCCTTGCAGAAGGCCACGAACTCATCCTGGCTGGTGACCGGTGCGCCGGGCGGGTTCAGCTCGTTATCGGTGAGATAAACGACCCGCCGCCCTTCGTTCTCCACCCGATAGCCAAAGCCGCCGCCGGGGTGGTTGAGGCCGATCCGCTCGACCTCGAAGCCCGTGCCCATGAGCAGCGGCCGTGGATCATCGAAAATAATCCGCCGCTCCGACAACAAATCGTCGATCCGCACCGGAAAGCGGTTGCCATCCATCTGCTCCACCAGGGCGCGGGCCAGGGTCTCGCCCAGGTTGGGGACGACGCAGGTCAGGCGTCGCGGCTGATAGATCGGCCCGAAGAAGGGAAAGCCCTGGATGTGGTCCCAATGGATGTGCGTCACAACCAGGTACAGATCGGCATTCGAGCTTGCCAGCATCTTGCCCAGGTTGCGAATGCCGGTGCCGGCGTCGAGGATGAGGACGGCGTCATCGCCCAAATGCAGGCTGACGCAGGCGGTGTTGCCGCCATAGCGAACCGTGTAGGGGCCGGGGACGGCGATGGCGCCGCGCACGCCCCAGAAACGTAGGGTGAGGGCTTTAGGCATGATGGGTCGAGCAGATCAGAGACTGGGCAGTGGCCGCAGGGGGACGATAGGGGGAATGATACTGGCAATGTCCGGTTTTGCAAGCCGGGGCGCCAAGACCTGACAGCTCGCGCCCCTCCATGCTACACTGCCCCCATCCTCACCGCTTCGGAGAACCACCATGCCGCCCATCCGTTGGGGCCTCCTCTCGACCGCCCACATCAACCGCCGCCTCATCCCCGCCATACGGGCGTCGCGGCGGGGCGAACTCGTCGCCGTCGCCAGCCGCAACCAGGCCTCGGCCGACGCCTACGCCGCCCACTGGGGCATCCCCCGCGCCTTCGGCTCCTACCAGGCCCTGCTCGACTCCACCGCCATCGACGCCGTCTACATCAGCCTACCCAACCACCTGCACAGTGAATGGGCGATCAAAGCCCTGGCAAGCGGCAAGCACGTGCTCTGCGAAAAGCCCTTCGCCCTCAGCCTGGAGGAAGCCGACCGCATGATCGCCGCCGCCGCCGGCTCTGGCTGCGTGCTGGCCGAGGCCTTCATGTACCGGCATCACCCGCAGATGAAGGCGCTGGGCGAGTGGGTGCGCAAGGGGCGCATCGGCGAGGTGGCCCTGCTGCGGGCGGTCTTCAACTTCACCCTCACCGACGCCGGCAACATCCGCCTACAACCTGAGACCGGCGGCGGCGCCCTCTGGGATATCGGCATCTACCCGGTCAGCTTTGCCCAATACGTGATGGGCGGGCCGCCCGTGCGCGTGACGGCCGAACAGCGCCGGGGCGAGACCGGGGTCGATGTCGTCTTTGCCGGGCAGATGGCCTACGCCAACGGCGGCATCGCCCAGATCTCCGCCTCGTTCCGCAGCCCCTTCTACAGCCTGGCCGAAGTCTACGGCTCGCTCGGCCGGCTCACCCTCAACCGGCCCTTCGTCCTCGGCTCTGACGGCGTCGAACGCCAGCTCCTCTTCCACCCCAACGAAGGCCCACCCCAACCCATCCCCTTCCCCGACCGCGAGCTCTACAGCTGCGAAATCGAGGACTTCCACGACGCCATCCTCACCGGCGCCGCACCCTATCTCAGCCTCGCCGAAACCAGAAACCACGTCGCCACCGTCCTGGCGCTGTATCAGGCCGCGCGAGGAGAGACATAGGCAGGGAGAGTGGGCATTCCGGCGCTCCCCCCCCCCAACCACCATTCCTCCCCCACTGCCATGAACCCGATCGACATCTCCCGCACCCTCCACCCCGGCATCGCCGTCTGGCCCGGTGATGCGCGCTTCCATCTCAGCCGCAGCGTCACCATCGCCGGCGGCGACGCCGTCAACCTCAGCACCCTCACCCTCAGCGCCCATACCGGCGCCCATGTCGACGCCCCCTATCACTTCGACGATGCCGGCGTCACCATCGAATACGCCCATCTTGACCTCTACTGGGGTCTGGCCCAGGTCGTCAGCGTGGCCAAGACCACCGGCCCGCTCTTCCCCGCCGACCTCGGACATGCCGACCTGCGCCGCGCCCCCCGGCTGCTGGTGCACTCTGCTGCCAGCCATGCCGACCCCACGCTCTTCCACCGCGACTTCGTCTATCCCAGCCCCGAGCTTGCCGACTACCTGGGCGCGCTGGGCATCCTCCTCTACGGCGCCGACGCGCCCTCGATGGACGAACCCGACAGCAAGACCCTGCCCGGCCATCACGCCCTCAAGCGCAACCACATCGCCATCCTCGAGGGCCTCGACCTCAGCCATGCCCCTGACGGCGTCTACGAACTGGTCGCTCTGCCGCTCAAGATCGGCAACGGCGACGGCAGCCCGGTGCGCGCGGCCCTGCGCCCGCTCCACCCCGCACCGCCAGCGTAGGCGCACGGCCCCGCCGTTATGTCCACCCTTCGCGACGCCGCCCTCGCCCACCGCCTGGACGCCGACGACCCCCTGGCGGCCTACCGCGCCCGCTTCGTCGTCGCCGACCCCCGGCTCATCTACCTGGATGGCAACTCGTTGGGCAGGCTGCCGAGAGCGACGGCGGCCCTGGCTGAGCGCGTGGTGCAGGAGCAGTGGGGTGAGCGGCTCATCCGCGGCTGGAGCGAGGGCTGGATGGAGTTGCCGGGCCGGGTGGGGGCCAAGATCGCTCGACTGATCGGCGCGCAGGCTGACGAAGTCATCGTCGCCGACTCCACCTCGGTCAACCTGTTCAAGCTGGCGGCGGCGGCCCTGGCCGCCCAACCCGGACGCCGCCGCATCCTCAGCGACGACCTGCAATTCCCCTCGGACCTCTACATCCTTCAGGGTTTGGTCGCATGGATGGGGCAGGGCCACCGGCTCGAGATCGCCCCCTCGCCCGACGGCATCCACGGCCCCGCCGAGACCCTCCTCCACCGTCTCGATAGCGATGTGGCCCTGGTCGTCCTCTCGCTCACCGCCTTCAAGAGCGCCTACACCTACGACCTGGCGGCGCTGACGGCAGCCGCACACCGGGTCGGGGCGCTCATCCTCTGGGATCTCAGCCATGCCGCCGGCGCGCTGCCGGTGGAACTCAACGCTGCTGGCGCCGACCTGGCCGTAGGCTGCACCTACAAGTACCTGAACGGCGGGCCGGGCGCGCCCGCCTTTCTCTTCGTCCGCCGCGACCTGCAAGACCACCTGGCCAACCCCATCAGCGGCTGGATGGGCCGCGCCCGGCCTTTCGAGTTCGCCCTCGACTACCACCCTGCCCCCGGCCTGGCCCGCTTCCTCAGCGGCACCCCGGCCATCCTCTCCCTGGCCCCGGTCGAGGCGGGCGTCGATCTGCTGTTGGAGGCAGGGATGGCGGCGGTGCGGGCCAAATCGGTTCGCCAGACCGACTATCTGATCGAACTCTGGCAGACGATGCTGGCCCCGCTTGGCTACAGCCTCAACTCCCCGCGCCAGGCCGAGCGTCGCGGCTCGCATCTGGCGCTGGGCCACCCCGACGGCTGGCGCATCGCCCAGGCGCTGATCCACGACCTGGGTGTGCTGCCCGACTTCCGCGCCCCCGACAACATCCGCCTGGGCGTGACCCCGCTCTACACCACCTTCACCGAGCTTCACACCGCCGCCCTGGCCCTGCACGATGCCATCAGCGAGCGCCATTTCGAGCGATTCCCCGCCGCACCCAACCATATCACCTGAGCAGCCGACTGCCTCCGCCCCATCCGCCCATCCCAGCCATCCGCCCATCTCCCCCATCCGCCCATCCCAGTAATCCGCCCATCTCCCCCCCATCCGCCCATCTCCCCCCAATCCGCCCATCCCAGCCATCCGCCCATCTCCCCAATCCGCCCATCCCAGTAATCCGCCCATCTCCCCAATCCGCCCATCTCCCCAATCCGCCCATCTCCCCAATCCGCCCATCTCCCCAATCCGCCCATCCCAGTAATCCGCCCATCCCCCCACCCGTGGCCCTGACAGACCATGAACAGATACCGCGCCCACTGGTTCTACAGCATCATCCCGCAGCGCATCGGCGCCGGCAGCACCATCAGCCTGCCGCCGCTGTTCATCACCGAGGTGCTGCACGGGACGGTGGGGCAGGTGGGACTTGCCAGCTCACTCACCAGCGCCGCCGGTGTACCGGCGGCCGTAGCCTGGGGCTGGCTGAGCGACCGCTTTGGCTCGCGCAAGCTCTACCTGGCGCTTGGCTGCCTGGGCTTCGGCCTACCGACGCTACTGATGGCCTTCAGCCGCGATGTGGCCGCTTTTCTGGCGCTCACCATCCTCATGGGGGCGCTCGGCGTGGCCGGGACGCCGGTCAGCAGCACCCTGATCATGGACACGACACCCAAAGGCGAGTGGGACGATGCCTTCGGGCGCTTCAACCAGGTGACGGGGTGGGGGATGGTGGTGGGCCGGGCGGTAGGGCTGACCTGGATCAGCTATCTCACCCTGCGGCTGGGCAACGAGTCGGCGCAGCGCTCGCTCTGGCTGCTGAGCGGCCTCCTGGGTTGCGCCGGCGCCCTGGGCGTGTGGGTCATGGTCCCGCGCCTGCACCGGGCCAAACCAGCCGCCTTCCGCTGGCAAGACACCGCCCGCAGCTGGCGCGGCCAGCGGCCTGGCCGCGTCCTGCGCGGCGTGGGCGGCCGCCTGGCCGCGCTGGCGCCATCTCGCTTCCGCTGGCGCGAGCCGTTGGGCGCCTACTACCTGGCCAGCCTGGCCCTGTTCACCGCTTCGGTGTTCGCCTACACCCCCTTTGCCGTCTGGCAGCGGCAGGACCTGGGCAACAGCACCGCCATGGTCTTCTTCGTGGGCATGGTCAACAGCATCGCCGCCACCTTCAGCTACCGTTGGGTGGGGAGACGCTCGGCCGCGCGCGGCAGCCTGGGCGTGCAGATCAGCGCCGTGGCCTTGCGCATCGTCGTCTTTGGCGGCTTCGCCCTGCTCTCACTCCTCAGCCTGCACGGACTGGCCGGGTCGGCGGCCCTGGTGGTCTTCCAGGCCATCAGCGGCTTCAGTTGGGCGGGCATCGCTGTGGCCGGTAACACCACCGTCGCCCACCTGGCCCCCCAAGGCAGCGAAGGGGCGGCGGTGGGGGCCTACAACTCATTCATCAGCGTCGGCGCCATCGTCGGCGCCCTGGCCAGCGGCTATGTGGCGCAGTGGACGGGCTTCGCTTTCGTCTTCCTCTTGGGCGCAGTGGGCATGGCGGTCACGGCCCTCTTGCTCATCCTCGTTCGCCGTCAGGCCCACCGCCGCCACATCGAACACCTGTAGAAAGGACGATCCCCATGACCCTCATCCGGCACAGCGGCCAACACGGTGGCCCCGAACACCGCCGAACCGAACAGGAATGGCGCCAGGAAATCAGCCAGGTCTGCAAACTGATGTGGCAGAAGGACCTGGTGGCTGCCACCGATGGCAATGTCAGCGCCCGGCTTGGCCCCGACCGCTTCCTGGTCACGCCCAGCGGCTTCTCGAAGGCATTCATCGAACCGGAACACCTGCTGATGATCGGCTGGGATGCCGAACCCGTCGGCCCCCGCTTTGGCGTCGGCCGCTCCCTGCGCGTCTCCAGCGAGATCCTCCTCCATCTCGAAGCCTATCGCCGCCGGCCCGACATCGCCGCCGTCGTCCATGCGCACCCCCCCACCGCCGTGGCCCTCTCGATTGCCGGCGTCTCACTCGCCCGCTGTGTCCTGCCCGAGGTGGTGATGGGGCTGGGGCTGATCCCCACCACGGCCTATGCCACCCCGGCCTCGATCGAGGGCGCCCAGGTCATCGCCGGGCTGATCGAGTCCTACGACGCCCTCATCCTCCAGCGGCACGGCAGCGTCACCGTCGGCAAGACCGCCCTCGACGCCTACTTCAAGCTCGAGAAGCTGGAGCATGCCGCCATCATCACCCGAACCATCCTGCAATTGGGTGGCGAGACGCCGCTGCCGCCCGCCGAAACGGCCAAATTGGTGGAGTGGCGGGCGGCCAGCGGGCTGTTGCGGGGAAGCCAGGCCGATGATCTCTGCGACGTGTGCGGCGTCTGCCACGTGAGGCCGCCGAACAGCTGAATCGTCGCAATCGAGAGCGGAGTCAGCACCCCCAGGTGCGGGTGAACCTGCTGACGCCGCAGCAAGTGGCGAGTGGCATCAGTCCTGATCGCAACAACTGAGCGTCCAGGCGCGATGCCGGGTTGCCAGCATGGCGTCCGACTCGCCCGGCCCCCAGCTCCCCGGCTCGTAGAAACTGAGCGGCGGCCCCTCGCCACCCTCCCATCCCCGCAGAATCGAATCGGTGATGCGCCAGGAGTGTTCGATTTCGTCGGCGCGGGCGAACAGCGCGGCGTCGCCCAAGAGGGCGTCCAGCAGCAGGCGTTCGTAGGCTTCGGGCAGAGCCTTGGCCCCGAAGGCGCCGGCAAAATGAAAGCTCATATCCACCGGGCGCGAACGCATGCCCGCGCCCGGCACTTTGGTCTGGAAGCCGAGATGAAAACCCTCGTCCGGCTGGAAGCAGAACGAGAGGATGTTCGTCAGCCGCTCGGCGTGGTCGCCGCGAAAGAGCATGTGGGGCACTTCCTTGAACACGATGACGAGTTCCGTCACCTTCTTTTTCAGCGCCTTGCCCGAGCGGAGAAAGAAGGGGACGCCTTGCCAACGCCAGTTGTCGATGTAGAGCTCGAGGGCGGCGTAGGTGGGCGTCATCGAATCGGCATTCACGCCCGGCTCACGGCGATAGGAGACATCGTCGCCGCTGGTGGCGTGATATTGGCCGCGCACCGAATGCGATTTCAGCGTCTGCCGGTTGGGGGCGCGGACCGCCCGCAACACCTTCACCTTCTCGTCGCGCAGCAGGGTGGCGTCCCAGGTGGTGGGCGGCTCCATCGCCGTCAGGCTGAGCAACTGCATCAGGTGGTTCTGGAACATGTCGCGCATGACGCCGGCCTGGTCGTAGTAGCCCCCGCGCCTCCCCACCCCCACCTCTTCCAGCACCGAGATCTGGATGTGATCGATATAGTACCGATTCCACAACGGCTCGAAGATGGCGTTGGCGAAGCGAAAGACCATGATGTTCTGCACGGTCTCTTTGCCCAGGTAATGGTCGATGCGGTAGACCTGGTCTTCATCGAAGACACGGTGCACCTTGCGGTTGAGTTCCTCGGCGCTGCTCAGATCGCGGCCAAAGGGTTTCTCGACGATGATGCGCGAGTAGCCGCCCTCGCTCCGGCAGAGGTCGGCCGCACCCAAATGCTCGATGATCGGCACATAGAGTTCGGGGGGCGTCGCCAGATAGAAGAGACGGTTGGGCGGCAGGCCACTCTCCCTCTCCATGGCCGCCAGATACCCGGATAGCCTGGTGTAGTCGGCCGGGTTGTCGTAGACGAGCGGGACATAGTGCAGATGGGACGAGAACTCGTCCCAGTCGTCGCAGGCGTCGCCGTGCAAGCGACCAAATTCCTGCACCCCCTGGTAGGATTGCTGGCGAAAGGCCTCATCGCTTAGCGCCGTGCGGGCGACGCCAACGATCTTGAATTGGGCCGGCAACAGATCGGCGCAGGCCAGACTGTGCAGGGCGGGGATGAGTTTGCGTTGCGTGAGGTCGCCGGAAGCGCCAAAGATGATGATCGTGGCGGGCGCCGGGATGCGCATGGGGGCCAGGTCGTTCATGGTCGGTTTGGGAGAGGATGCGGCTGGTCGGCGCCGGGGGTCAGAGCATCGCCATCCGCCCGGCGATGGTGTCCAGGAGATGGTGGAAGGATTGGGCGAAGGACTTGACGCCCGCCGTCTGTAAAGCGGCCGTCACACTGGCGAAGTCGATGCCGAGCGCGGCGAGGGCGTCGATCTGCGCCTGAGCTTCGTCGACGCCAGCATCCACCGTTCGCCCAAGCTGGCCGTGATCGAACGTCGCCTCAACCGTGGCCAGGGGGAGGGTATTGACGGTGTGCGGGCCGATGAGGTTGTCCACATAGAGCAGATCGGGATAGGCCGGATTCTTGGTGCTGGTGCTGGCCCACAAAGGCCGCTGGTAGCGGGCGCCCCGGGCGGCCAGCGCCTGCCAGCGCGGCCCCGAAAAGACTTCGCCGAAACGCCGATAGGCCAGTTTGGCGTTGGCGATAGCGATCTTGCCCAGAAGATCGGTGTTTCCGGCCGCAGCCAGTTGCTTATCGACGACGCCATCGATGCGGCTGACGAAGAACGAGGCCACCGATGCCACCCGGGCCGGGTCGCCGCCCCGGCCGACGAAGTCCTCCAGACCCTCGATATAGGCAAAAGCGACGGCGTCGTAGTGCGCCAGCGAGAACATAAGCGTGGCATTGATGTTGATGCCTTCGCCGATCAGGTCGCGGATGGCGACGACGCCGGCGGGCGTAGCCGGGACTTTGACCATGATGTTGGGCCGGCCCAGCGAGGCCCACAAGCGCTGCGCTTCGGCGACGGTGCTGGCGGCGTCGTCGGCCAGGTCGGGGTTGACCTCGATGCTGGCCAGGCCATCGGCGCCGCCGCTGGCCTCATAAAGGGGGCGGAGGGCGTCGGCTGCCGCCCCCACATCCGCCTGCGAAATGGCGTCATAGGCGGCAAAGGCGGTCGCAGCGGTCTGGCGGCGCCGGGTCAGGTCTTGATCGTAGGACGTGCTGCCGCTGATGGCCTGGTCGAAGATGGTGGGGTTCGAGGTCAGGCCCCGCAGTCCCTGATCGATCAGCCGCGCCAGTTGGCCGGAGGTCAGCAAGTCGCGGCTAATGTAGTCCAGCCAGATCGACTGGCCGTAATGGTTGAAAAGGTCGTGAAGTTTGGTCATGTCCGGGAATCCTGGGTACAGAGCGGTGTGCGTTAGCAGCGAACAGCAGCTTGATAATGTCTGGCGTGGTCTTGAAACGCCAACCACGAAAGCCGAGAACCCTCACGTCTCACGTTTCACGCTTCACGTTTCACGTCTCACGTTTCACGCTTCACGTCTCACGTTTCACGCTTCACGTCTCACGCCCCCATCGCCTTATCAGCGAACTGTATCGGCGGCGTATCCAGCAGCCAGCGCAGGCGGCCACGGGTGGGGCGGACGAGCGCCGCCGGCAGCAGGGGAGGCGACGGCTGGGCGGCGAAGATCTGCGCCAGCGCCGGGGCTTTGTCTGGCCCCGACACCAGAAAGATGACTTCGGCGGCGCGATTGAGCACCGGCAGGGTGAGGGTGAGGCGATGGTGGGGCGGGTTGGGCGCCCAGGCGGTTGTCACCAGCGCCCGGCGTTCGTCGAGCGCGGGCGAGCCGGGGAAGAGCGAAGCGGTGTGTCCGTCCGCGCCCATGCCCAACATGATCAGGTCGAAGCGAGGCCGTCCGCGCTTGCCGAGGCCAAAGACATGGCGCAGTTCGTCCTCATACTGGCGGGCCGCCGCCTCCCTGTCCTCCATCTCGGCGTGTATGCGATGGATGTGTTGCACGGGCAAGCGCCCCAGCAGGAGGTGATAGGCCACGCCGAAGTTACTTTCGTGGTGGTCGGGCGGCACACAGCGCTCATCCACCCACCAGACATGGCAGTGCGCCCACGGCGCCTGCGCCTGCCACTCTTCGGTCGCCAGCAGGCGAAACAAGGCCCGTGGGGTCGAGCCGCCCGAAAACGCCAGATGGGCCGCTCCCCGCTTCTCCACTGCCTGCCGCAGGACCTCGACCAGGCGCTGCGCCGCCGCCACTGCCAATTGGGAGCCTGGATGAACTTCGATTGCTGGGCTGCTCATGGTCCCGGATTGTATCGCCAGTCCGGGCAGCCGTCAAAAGGATGACAGGGGGGCCGGAAGCCGAGGTGCGGCATGCGAGGGTGTTCTTGGGCCGGCCACTGTGCGCCGCCGGACTCATACTGCCCACAGATGTTCGGGATAGCAGCCGCGCTCGACCAGCCGTCGAACCGCCGCTTGCACGCGCGGTCTGTCTTCCTGATAGGTGACGCCGAACCAATACTCGTCGGTCGGCAGGACTTTGACCCGCGCCACCCGCTCGCGCACCATGTCGCCGGCGATGCTGGGGAGGAGGAATTCGGCCTTGAGGGGGTTGGTCGCCAGGGCCTGGCGCAAAAAAACCGGGAAGCGCGCCGCCAGATGATCGAAAATGTTGGGGGCGAAGCCCCACATGTTCATCGACACCGGGCTGTTGGCGGCAAGGGGGACCCAGTCACTGCCGTTTTCGGTGTAGGCGACGCCCTCGGGCCGGCGTTCGATGCGCAGGCGCTCGTTCAGGTCGATGAGGTAGCCATCCTCGCCCACCTGGCAGACCCCGCGCGCCACATGTCCGTGCTCGGAGAGGGTGTTGGCAAGGACGTAGCCCACCAGGGCATAGTCATTTGGGGTTGCTGGCGTCTGGCGGAGGAAGGCGGCCAGCGACTGGAAGGCGCCGGCGCCATAGAAATCGTCGGCGTTGATCACCGCCAGCGGCCCGGCGACCGCCTCGCGGCAACAGAGGACGGCGTGACCTGTTCCCCATGGCTTGGTTCGCCCGGCCGGCAGATCGAAACCCGCCGGCAGTTCCGTCGCCTCCTGAAAGACATAGGCGACATCGACCTGCCGCTCGATCCGCCGCCCCACCCGCTCCCGAAAGATGGCCTCGATATCGCGGCGGATGATGAAAACGACCTTGCCAAAGCCGGCCCGCCGGGCATCGAAAACCGAGTAGTCGATGATGATCTCATCGTTCGGGCCGACCGGATCGACCTGTTTGAGTCCACCATAGCGGCTGCCGATGCCGGCGGCCATGATGACCAATGTTGGATCAGCCATGACTCCTTCCAAAGGGCGGCGGTGTACGCCCATAAGATAGCCGAAGCCCCAGGCGAGTGGCCTGGGGCCGGTGTGGCGCCCCCAACGGGCTTCGAACCCGTGTCTTCAGCTTGAAAGGCTGACATCCTGGTCCACTAGACGATGGGGGCGCAAGAGGACACGAAAGCGAAGGGGATTCTAGCAGAGGGTAGGGGAAAAGGGCAAGACGGAGCAACGACAACGAGAGGAGGACGAAGGTGGCCGGCGACGCCATCCCCCGGTCGCCCTCAACCGGGGGATGGCGCTTCCTGTCAACGCTGGAGGATGCCGGGCAGGTCGGCCGGCGCCTCGGGTTTGGGCAGGGCCGGCGCGGGTTCGCCCTCGGCCTCGTCGATGGCGTCGATGGCATCGCTGCCGGAGCATTGGCTGCCGCCGGTGATGGCAACGTCATCGACGAAGAAGTTGCTGATCAGCGAGTAGTCAGAGACGACCTGGAACATCAGCCGGATCGTCTTGCCGGCATAGTTGCTGAGGTCGAACGAACGCTTGACCCAGCCGTTGGTGACCTTGCTGTAGCAGAGGTCGTACTTTCTGAGCGTCTTGGTGACGCCGTTGGCTGTCACCTTCACATAGCCGGAGTCGTAGCCGCAGAAGTCCTGCGACTCCAGCCGCTGCCAGAAGGTGAGGACGGCCGTTTGGCCCGCCGGCAGGGCAATGCTGTTCTGGAAGACGCGCGAGTCCTCATTGTCGCCACCACCCAACCAGACGGCGTAGTTGCCGCCGTGCGGGTTCAGGCTGGCGCCGCAGGTGGCCGTGTTGCAGATCAGGGTGTAGCCGTGGGTCGAAGTCTGTGACCAGTTCTGCGCGCCGGCCTCGTAGTCGCCGTTGAGCACGCGGTTGGTGCACGAGCCGGGTACGGGGGTGGGGGTGAGCGTGGGGGTGCGGGTGGGTGTGGGCGATGGCCCCGGCGTGCGGGTGGGCGTGGGGGTGGGGGTGGGCCCGTCCAGCCCGGTGGTGTACAGCAGGCGGTTGGGCGAGCCGGAGCCAACGTTGCTCAGCTTGTTCGTGCTGGCGTTGTTGATCAGGGCGTTGGCAACCGCAGCGGGCGAAGCCGAGGGGTTGGCGGCCCGATAGAGCGCCGCCGCCCCAGCCACGTGCGGCGAAGCCATCGAGGTGCCGCTCCAGGTGTCGGTGGCGGTGTTGCTGGTGTTCACGGCCGAGGTGATGTTCTGGCCGGGGGCGAAGATGTCCAGGCAGGTGCCATAGTTCGAGAACGAAGCGCGAGCGTCGGCGCTGGTGCTAGCGCCCACGGTCAGGGCCTCGGGAGCGCGAGCAGGAGAGCCGTTGCAGGCGTTGGTGTTCTCGTTCCCAGCCGCCACCACGTGCACCACGCCAGCGTTGACCGAATTGTGCACGGCGGTGTCCAACGCCGAGGAAGCGCCGCCGCCCAGGCTCATATTGGCCACGGCTGGGTCGATGTGGTTGGCCGTCACCCAGTCGATGCCGGCGATGACGCCGGAGGTGCTGCCCGAGCCGCCACAATCGAGGACGCGCACGGGGTGCAAGGTCACACCCTTGGCCACGCCCCAGGTCGTCCCGCCCACGGTGCCCGAAACGTGCGTACCGTGTCCGTGGCAGTCATTTGTGCCATTGCCATCGGCAATAGCGGTATAGCCATTCCCAATCCGGCCGGTGAATTCGACATGGGTGGCGCGGATGCCGGTGTCGATGATATAGACATGCACCCCGGCGCCATTGTTGGCATAGGTGTAGCGGTTGTCGAGCGGCAGATTGCGCTGATCGATGCGGTCCAGGCCCCAGGTGGCCGGCGTCTGTGTGGTGACGATGCCCACTTCCCGATCCGGTTCGACGTAGCTCACCAAAGGATTGGCCGCAACCGCCGCCACCGCTTCAGGCGAGAGGGTGGCGGCGAAGCCCTGGAGGGCGGCCTCGTAGGTGTAGTGCAGTTCGCCGCCCGCTGCGGCCACCATCTGCTGGGCCAAGGCAGCTGTGCCGGGGCCTGCTGCCTGCGCCTGGGCCGAGAACAGGGCCGCCTCATCGAAGACGACGATGTAGCGGTCGGGCAGGGGCAGAGGAGAGGGAGCGAGGTTGAAATCCGGCGGGGCGTCCGGGGTGACGCCGTCATCTGCCTGCACCGCCGCACGCGCCCATCCCAGTGCCGCCAGCGCCAGAAACAGAAAGACGAATAGGGTGATGACCTGCCGCCGCTTTGACCTGCGATTGGGGTTCATGTACGCCTCCTGAAAGACCCATGTGGGGAAAAGGTAACGATGCCAGCGCACGGGAGCACGCTTCATCTGGCTCATTGTCGCGCCGCCTGGCGATGGCGTCAATATCCGATCCGAAACCGGGTGGGGTTGCCTTTCGGCGCCCGTTGTCGTATGATCTTGCCCGGCGTGGTTCTCACCTCGCCCAAACTCCTACCAGCTCTGGAGGTTCTCATGCCGAACGCCGTCCCCCCGCACTTCATCGTCATCGTGCCCGGCTATATGGGCAGCAAACTGCGCGACCCGCAGGAGAGCGACCCCAACAAGCTGGTCTGGATCGATTTCCAGTCCATCCCGGCCAACCCACTGCGTTGGGACGACTGGCTGAACGACTTGTTCGCCAAGCTGACCTATCCCTATCCCCTGGCGCCGGCCGGCGTCGTCGAAGAGTTGCTGGTCGTGTTGCCGTGGGCCAAGATGGAACACTACGGCCGGCTGCTCAAATTCCTGGCCGGGCTGGGCTATCGCACCGATCCCGTCCGCTACAACGAGACCGAGCGGGATGTCTACACCTTCAGCTACGACTGGCGACAGGATAACCGTATCTCGGCCCGGCAACTGGCCGAGGCCGTGGAACGCTGGTCGCACTATCACCCCGGCGCCAAAGCCTGGCTCATCGGCCATAGCAACGGCGGCATCGTCTCGCGCTGGTATATCGAGAAAGAGGGGGGCAAGGATCGGGTCGGGCGCAATTTCCTCATGGCCTCCCCGCTCGACGGCGCGCCCAAGGCCATCGGCATGATCACCAAAGGGTTGGAGATGATGTTCCGTCGCGGGTTCAACGCCTTTGGCCTCAAGGAACGCAGCATCGACCTGGTGCGCAGCTTTCCCTCGCTCTACAACCTTGTGCCCATGCGCCACCCCTTCCTCACCGATGGCGCCGGGCAGACGATCGATCCTTATGTCAATCTCGATTATCTGGCCAACGAGGAGCAGCGCCAGATGATGGCGGACGCCAAACGCTTCAACGAAGATCTGGGGACGACTTACAGCGTCGAAACGCTTTGTTTCTTCGGGCGCAAGGTCGAGACGACCACCGGCGGCGTCGTCCGCCTGGGGCCGGGCGGAAAGTGGGAGGACATCGAATGGGTGCGGACGACGGCCGGGGATGGGACGGTGCCCGAGTTCAGCGCCCTCCACCCGGGCGCCCACGAGAAATTCCCCTTCATCGCCACCCACGGCGATATCTACGTCGTTCCGCCCGTGCAGGAGTTCCTGCAATGGGAACTGCGCGACCGCTACCTGGGCGGCAGCCGCGCCAGCCTGACCACCTCCAGCTACCAGATCATCTTCGAGCCGGACAAGGATGTGTACGATCCGGGCGAGAGCATCGGCTTGTGGACGACCATTCACACGGTCGCCGATGGGAAGCCGGTTTCACGGGCTTCGATCACGGCCAAACTGGTCTGGCGGCAAGCCCTGCCTGGCCTGGATGAACCGGGCCGAACCCCGGCCGTGCTCGAAATCGACCTGCGCGAGCGCCCCGACCAGCCCGGCCGCTACGAAGGCGTCCTGGCGGCTCCACAGCAAGAAGGCTACTACCAGATCAAGGCCAGCATCGCCATCCCGGGGCAGCGCAGCCTGGGGCTGGAGGAGTTGGTCGCGGTCGAGGGGATGCCGGCAATCAACTGAGGCCAGCCGGCGTTGGCAACACGGCGCCGATCCGGGAGGGACGAAGGGCGGGCCAGTTGGCCGGGTGGAACGCGACTCGAAATCGTTATGATGCCAGTTCCGCTTCCCACCCGGCGATGTTGCGCGTCGTCGTATCGAAATTGATGCCAACAAGCATCACGCGCCTGCCGCCGGTACGATAACGTTCGGCGTATCCTCTCGCCCGAATTTGTTCCAACCCGGCCGTCGCACTCTGATTGCACTTGAATTCGAACACAAAGACCTTGTCGCTGAATTCCACCGTCAAGTCGATGCGACCGCGGTTCGTGAGCAATTCACTACTGGCATCCGCTCCCGACGTTGACAACATCAGATAGAAGATCGTGTGAAAATAGGCTTCGCTCTGTGCGGCGCTCAGGCTGTAGGGTATCGAGGCGAAAACGGCTTGCATCGTGGTGAAGAATGCCTCCATGTCCTCGTTCCGCAGATGTTGCGCTAATTGCAGCACCATTGATCGGCTCTGCTCCTCGACTCCCTGCTCGGGTGCAAACAGAAGTGATTTCAGAAAGGAGACTTTGACTTCCTGGTTGGGATAGTCGAGGCGATAGATGCCGTTAGAGACATCGCCGATCGTCAGATAACCGGTCTGGAATAGCAGCGCCTCAAGCCGCAGATTGTCGATCTCGAACGTGGAGAAGGCTGAGGGATCGACTTCTAACCCCTCGATGGCAGTAAGATCCCAACGTCCCTGACGCAAAAGATTGATCAAGAAGGTGGGTGTGCCGGAGGCGAACCAGTAGTTGCCGAATTTGCGTTCGCTCAGGGCATTGAGCACCGAAAACGGGTTGTAGACCCGCACATCGCGCTCGGAAAAACGGTAGCCGTTGTATTGCAGCTCCAGGCCGGCTCTTACTTCTGCTGGCGTCCAGCCCAGATGATCGGCAAAGGCGTCCATGTCAGTAGAAAAAGACCGCTCGATTTCCTCCTGCGTGTAACCCAGCATGTCGGCATAGGCATCGTTCATGCTCAGGTCTTGAAGATTATTCAGCTCGGAGAAGATGGAAACGCGGCTGAAGCGAGAAACACCGGCCAGAAGGACGAAACGCAGGGCAGGCGAGACGGTCCCCCCCTTCAGCACGGCGAAGAAGTTGCGCAGAATGTCGCGATGGCTGCGAGCGATGGCAAGACCGTCTTCGCCTTTGCCGAGGTGGTCGATCAGGGGCTTGTCGTATTCATCGATAAGCACCACCACCGGCTGGCGCGTCCGCTGATGGAGCGCCAGGATGAGTTCTGTAAAACCGGTCACAATCCCGGACGCATCGATCTGCACCCGGTGTTGGCGGGCAATCCTCCGCAGACTGAAGGCAAGCCCACGCTCCAGGTTTGGCGGTGAGTCATGCTCGATCTCGTTGAAGTCGAGGAGAATGACCGGATGACTCTGCCAATCCCACTCCCCCTGTTCGGCAATCCAAAGCCCCTCGAATAGCTCTCGACGCCCCTCGAACAAGCATTTCAGGGTCGAAAGCAACAGGGATTTGCCAAAACGCCGGGGCCGGGCCAGAAAGTAGAACATCCCGGCTGTCGCCATCCGATGGATCCAGCGCGTTTTATCGACATAGGCGTAGCCTTGTCCGCGCATCGTCTCGAACGCTTGAATGCCAATGGGCAACTTCGATACTGGCTGCCTGGTGTTCAAAAAGGTGTTCATGGCCGGCTTCCTGGTCAACAGTCTGGCGGTGTGGATGTTTCATGATACTATGCGGCGCGCTGGCTGACAAGGCCAACCACGCCGCGTCGATGCGATTCCGCCCCCGCATTTGGACTCGCGATCGGTACGGCGTATCATCTGCTGTCTTCCGACCCTGTCCGTTCCCATCCGACCATCCCTCCTCCGCCTGAGCAACCCTGCCGCTCGCCCCAACCACCCCATGCCCCGCAAACACGCCGCCATCTTCCTCGCCCTCAGCGCCATCTGGGGATCGTCCTACATGTTCATCAAGTTGGGGGTGAACGGCGGCTTCGAGCCTTTCAGCCTGGTGGCGGTGCGGTTGCTGTTGGGGGCGGTGCTGATGGCCGTGATCATGCGCCGGCAGGGGTTGGGGCTGCCGCGCCAGCGGCGGGTCATCACCGCGCTGGCCATCCTCGGCTTCATGAACAACTTCATCCCCTTCTCGCTCATCACCTGGGGCGAGCAGTTCATCGATTCCAACCTGGCCGCCATCCTCAACAGCACCACGCCCCTCTTTGCCGCCGTGCTATCGCATTTCTTCCTGGCCGACGAGCGGCTGACCTGGCGACGGGCGGCGGGGGTGGCGCTCGGCTTCCTCGGCGTCGTCATCCTGTTTGCGCCTGATCTGGTCGTGGGAGCAGGTGCAAACAAAGTCCTGGGCCAGGCGGCGGTCGTGCTGGCCGCCGTGGGCTACGCCGCCAGCACCGTCTTTGGCCGCCGCCGGCTGGTGGGCGTGCCGGCGCCGGTGGCTTCCACGCTCCAACTCAGCTTCGCCTTTTTGTGGACGCTCGGCCCCGCCCTGCTGGTCGAGCGTCCCTGGCAACTCCAGATCACCCCCCTGGCCTGGTTCTCGGCCATCTGGCTGGGATTACTCAGCACCGGCCTGGCCTATCTGCTCTATTTCACCCTCCTCCACGTCATCGGCGCCACCCCAACCACCATGGTGACGTATGTGATCCCGCTTTTCGCCGTGCTGTTCGGCGTCGTCCTGCTCGATGAACCGCTGCGCTGGAGCCAGCCGCTGGCGCTGGCGACGATCTTCGCCGGGGTGTGGCTGGCCAACCGCCGCCCTGGCCGCCTGCGCACAGCCAAAATCGCTTGACATTTTTGGTGAAAAAGAATACACTGTTAACGTTGCCGGAAAGAGCGAACTGCTTTTTAGGCGCTTCGTTGGTTGCTGGCAATCGCCGCCATTCGCTTTGATTGGAGCAATTCCATGAGCATCATCGAGGTATCTCAGCTAACCAAATATTACGGAAAGTCGCGGGGCATCGTCGATGTCTCGTTCGCCGTGGAAGAGGGCGAAATCTTCGGCTTCATTGGGCCAAACGGCGCCGGGAAGTCCACCACCATCCGCCTGCTCCTCTCGCTCATCCATCCCAGCAGCGGCAGCGCCAGGGTATTCGGCCAGGATGTGACCACGCATGGCCCCGCCATCCGCCGTGACATCGGCTACCTGCCCTCGGAAGTGTTCTATTACGAGGGCATGAAGGTCATCGACTTGCTGAAGTATTCGGCCAGTTTTTATGCGGGCGATTGTAGCAAACGCATGAACGAATTGGCCGGCCTGATGGAATTGGAGATGAACCGCCGTATCAGCGACCTGTCGTATGGGAACAAGAAGAAGGTGGGGATCGTACAGGGCCTGCTGCACAGCCCCAGGCTGCTGTTTCTGGATGAACCGACCGCCGGCCTCGACCCGCTGATGCAGCGCAAGTTCTTCGACCTGATCCGGGCCGAGAACGGGCGCGGGGTGACGGTGTTCTTCTCCTCGCACATCCTGGGCGAGGTGCAACGGCTGTGCAACCGCGTCGGCATCATCCGCGAAGGCAAGATTGCCGAGATCTCCGACATCCGCACCCTCCAGCAGAGCAATTACAAGAAGGTGAGCGTAACCGCCGCGGGTCTGACGGTCGATGCCTTCGATCTGCCGGGCGTCACCAACGTCCAGACCGAGAACGGGGCCACCCATTTCTTCTTCAAGGGCGATATCAACGCCGTGCTGCAACGGATTAGCCAGGTGCAGGTTGCCGATGTGACCATCGAAGAACCGACGCTGGAAGAAATCTTCATGCACTACTACGAATAGGCCACGGCCATGAGCGCAAACATCTTCGCACACGAATTCCGGGCGCGCCTGAAATCGGTGATCATTTGGTCGCTGGCGCTGGCGTTCTTGATCTTGTTCTTCTTCTCCCTCTTCCCGGTCTTTGCCGACCAGGCGGCGCTGATGAACGAGTTCCTGGCCCGCTACCCGCAGGAACTGCGGGCGGCTTTCGGCCTGGACAACATGGACCTGGCGGCGGTGCTGGGTTTCTACAGCTTCATCTTTCTGTTCGTCCAGCTCTGCCTGGCGATCCAGGCCAGCAACTACGGCTTCGGGCTGGTTTCGATCGAGGAGAGCGAACTGACGGCAGACTTTCTGCTCAGCAAACCGGTCAGCCGTCCGCAGGTGCTGACAAGCAAACTACTGGCCGCACTGGCCTGTCTGGCGATCACCAGCCTGGTGGTGTGGGTGTGTAGCTTCATTGCCATCACGCTGTTCAGCGAGGCCCGCGCCTATGAACCGCGCACGCTGTTCTTGCTGCTGCTCAGCACCCTGATCTTCCAGTTCTTCTTCCTCGGCGTCGGGCTGTTGGTATCCCTGCTGGTCAGGCGCGTGCGCAGCGTCACCCCCTATGCGCTGGGCCTGGCTTTTGGCGCCTATGTCCTCAGCGCCTTCAGCGGCGTCTTCGGCGAGGTGGCGCTGGAATATCTCACGCCGTTCAAACACTTCGATGCGGCCGCCATCGCCAAACAGGGCGCGTATGACATGCCCCTGGTGCTACTGAACCTTGCCGTCAGCCTGATCGCCGTGGCGGTCAGCTACTGGCGCTATCAACATCGCGACATCCCGGCGGTGTCGTAAGGAGGGTCCGATGAACATCTTTCTGCGCGAACTCAGGGCCAATCTCAAATCGCTGCTGATCTGGAGCGTCATCGTCACGTTCCTGATCATCATGGCGATATCGAAATTCTCCGGCTTTGCCAACGACCCCGAGATGCTGAAGATGCTGGACTCGATGCCGCCGGCGCTGCTGGAGGCCCTGAGCATGAGCGCCTTCAACCTGACCACCCTCAGCGGCTTCTACGGCGTCATGTTCATCTACTTCAGCCTGTTGGCCGCCATCGCCGCCGCTCTCTGGGGCAGCGACATCATCTCGAAAGAAGAGCGCGACAAGACGGTCGAGTTCTCGCTGGTGCTGCCGGTCTCGCGCAACCGCGTGATCACGGCCAAAGCAGTGGCGGCCCTGGTCAACTGCATCGCCTTCGTCCTCATCACCTGGGGGGTGTCGCTGGTGGCGGTGCGCTCCTATCAGCCCGATCAGGCTTTCTACGGCTTTCTGGCCCTGGAAATGCGGGCGATGTTTGCCATCGCCTTGATCTTCCTGGCCATCGGCCTCCTCCTGGGCTGCGCCCTCAAGCAGTACAAACGCGCTGCCTCGATCGCCGTCGCCATCATCCTGGTGGCCTACTTCACCTCGATCGCCACGGTGATGCAGGAGAAGCTGGAGTTCCTGAAGTATTTCACACCTTTCAAATACTTCGATGCCGGCGAACTCTTCCGCAGCGGCCGTATCGATGGCCTCTATCTGGCTCTCTCGGCGGCGATCATCCTCGTCTGCATGGCCGCGGCCTACTGGAGCTATAACCGGCGCGACCTGTATGTCTGATCAGGGCGCCTGGCCAAACTGCGCCGCCAGAATATCCCGCAGGTTGGGCCGGCCAAGCGGTTGCAGCTCGTAGCGCACGCGCTGGTGCGGGTGGCGGATGTCGATCAGCCGCGCCAGGTCGATGGGCGTGCCGATGAGCACCATATCGCAGGGAACCTGGTTGATGGTGGCGGCCAGGTCGCGCAGTTGGGCCTCGCCATAGCCCATGGCCGGGAGCACAGGGCCGGTGCCAGGATAGGCGGCAAAAGTGGCGGCGATGGCATCCACCGCCCAGGGCCGGGGATCGATGATCTCGGCGGCGCCAAAACGCCGGGCGGCCACGAAACCGGCGCCGTAGGCCATCTCGCCGTGGGTCAGGGTGGGCCCATCCTCCACCACCAACACCCTTTTTCCCAGAATCGACTCGGGAGCAGCGACGAAGATGGGCGAAGCGGCCTCGACCACCTGGGCATGCGGGGCCAGAAGCTGCACATTGGCCCTGACCGTGGCTACGTCCTCCTCGTTGGCCGTGTCCACCTTGTTGATCACCACCACATCGGCCATGCGCACATTCGCCTCGCCCGGCCAGTAGCGCAACTCGTGCCCGGCCCGGTGCGGGTCCACCACCGTGATCTGCACATCCGGCCGGAAGAAGGAGAGATCGTTGTTGCCGCCGTCCCAGAGCACGATGTCGGCCTCGGCCTCGGCCTGGCGCAAGATGCGTTCGTAATCCACCCCCGCATAGACGACCAGCCCTCGCTCCAAGTGCGGCTCATACTCCTCGCGCTCCTCGATGGTGCAATGGTGGCGGTCGAGGTCGGCGTAGGCGGCGAAGCGCTGCACGGCTTGCTCGGCCAGGTCGCCATAGGGCATGGGGTGCCGCACCACCACCACCCTGCGCCCGAACGCACGCAAAAGGTCGGTCACATGCCGCGTGGTCTGGCTTTTGCCGCTGCCTGTGCGCGCGGCCGTGATCGCCACCACCGGCTTGCTGCTGACCAACATCGTCGCCCTGCTCCCCAACAGCCGGTAACTGGCCCCCGCCGCCACCGCCCGCGCCGCCAGATGCATCACCTGTTCGTGCGAGACATCGCTATAGGCGAACACCACCTCGTCGATCCCCTCGCTGGCGATGATCGCCTCCATTTCCTGCTGCGGCCAGATGGGGATGCCTTGTGGATAGAGCGGGCCGGCCAGGGCGGCCGGGTAAAGCCGTCCGGCGATATTCGGGATCTGCGTGGCCGTGAAGGCCACCACCTGGTACTGCTCATCCTCCCGAAACACGGTATTGAAATTGTGAAAATCTCGCCCTGCCGCGCCCAGAATGAGCAAGCGTTGTCGATTCTTCGCCATCGAAGCATCTCCTTGTTTATGACACAAATGGGGGAAACACAAATTGTCTTTTTTTGTCTTCCTGACAACTACCGCTGATAAAACCTCGTTAGCAGTTGATTGTTTTGATGACACAAATGGGAAAAACACAAATTGTCTTTTTTTGTCTTCCTGACCACTACCGCCGATAAGACATCGTTAGCAGTTGATTGTTGACTGTTGACTGTTGATTGTTGACTATCCGCCTGTTTCGCTCGCAGCAGCCGGGCGGTTGCGGGGACGATAGGTGAATCGGGCCATCACCAGGCCCAGGACGTACAGCCCTAACAGCGGCACCATGACCACGCTCATCGTGAACGGATCGGGGGTGGGGGTGATGACGGCCGACACTATGGCGATGATGACGATAGCATAACGCCAGGTGGCCACCAACTGCCGCGGCGTCACCACGCCCAGACGGGCCATGAGGGCGATGACCAGCGGCGTCTCGAAGGCGACGCCCACCCACAAGACGAAATTGGCCACGAACGACATGTAATAGCCAACCGAATACTCGGCCTTGAACAAGTCGGTGAGGAAGGTCTGCAAATAGCGGAGGGTGAACGGCAGGACGATGAAGGCGCAAAAGGCGACGCCGCCGCCGAACAAGAGCAGCGCCAATGGCATCGAGAGATACAACATGCGCTTTTCCTTGTCCGTCAGGCCAGGCACGACAAAGGCCAGCAGCTCATAGACGACCACCGGCGCCGCCAAAATGGCCCCCAGAATCAACGCCGCCTTGAAGTAAATGATGACGTTCTCGGTCGGGCGCAGTAGTTGCAGCTGACTCACCCCCTGCAAGGGTGCAATCAGAACCTCCAGAAAGCGCCTGGCAAAGAACATCCCCACCACCACGCCCACCAACAAGGCCCCGGCCGACCAGATCAAGCGGTCGCGCAGCTCGCGGATATGCTCGATGATGGGAAGGGCTGGAGACGATTCGGCCATGGCTGCGTGGGGAGGGAAGGAGTCGCCCGCCGTCATGCCGGCCCCTCACCGGCTGGAGACTCGGCAGGGGTCGGATCGGCGGCGGGGGCAGTGGCGGCCAATTGCCGTGAAATCTGCGCCATGGGGTGGGCTGCAGGCTGAGCCGCGAGCGGGACAAAGGGAACCCCCGGAGTCGGCGCCGCAGCCGGGGGGGCAATGCTCGGAGTCGGCGGCAGTGAAGGGTCGAGGGCGGCGCCGATCTGCCGCATCGGATTCAGCTCCGTCGTCAGCGACTGAATCTCGCGGAGAGGTTTCAACTCATCGGCAAACTGGGTGTTGAGCTGCTGAACCACCTGGCGGACCTGGTACGCGATCTCGCCCAACTGCCGCATCAGCTTCGGCAAACGTTCAGGCCCCAGCGCGATCAGCGCCAGAAGGGCAATGAAGAGCATCTCGCCCAGGCCGATGTTGAACATGGCGCTACCCCTGTTCCACCGTGACCGGTCGCGACAACAACCGTCGCAGATCGACTTCGCTGCGCGTCGCTGCTCCCAACACGCCATTGACGAAACGCGAGCTGGCGTCCGAGCCAAACACCTTTGCCAGCTCCACCGCCTCGTTGATCGCCACCTTCACCGGCGTGCGGTCGACGCCGATCTCCCACAAGGCGATGCGGAGCACATTGCGGTCGATGATCGCGATCTGATCCACCGGCCATTCCGGGGCGAAGTGGGCGATGATGTCATCGAGTTGCGGCCGGTAGACCACCACCCCGTGCACCAACTTGCTGGCGAACTCGACGCTTTCAGCCGCCAGCGGCTGCTCCTGGTCCTCAAGTCGAGCGGCCAGGACAACGCCCGGCGCATGTCCGGTCATGTCGATCTCGAAGAGCGCTTGCAGGGCCAGGCGGCGGGCGAGATGGCGCAGCTTCATCGCAGATCCGGTTCAGAACGACGGAACGAGACATTGTCGATATAGACATCGACGCCGTCCACCTGCAAACCGACGATGTGTTCGATGGCGCGGGCGATCTCGGTCTGCAAGCTCTCGGCCAGCCGCATCATGTTGGCGCCGGGGTCCGCCACCACGTGCACCGAGGCCTGCATCTTGCCATCATCGACGATGACCTCGATCCCAGGCGCCAGGGCACGGCGTCCGGCCGCCCGGCTGCGGTGCGGAAGCCGGGAGTTCAGTTGCAGCACGCCCTCGGTGCTCAGCGCCGTCTGGCGCACGATGGTCGTCAGCACCTGGGGGGCGATGGTGACACGTCCGGGGGGAGCGATTTCGTCGGCCATAGTCGGATCCCAACTCACATGGCCATGCCGCCATCGACGGCGATCACCTGGCCGGTGACAAAACCCGCCTCATCCGAGGCCAGGAAGGCGACGACATGGGCGACATCCTCGACGCCGCCGATGCGACGCAAGGCAGTATGTTCCACGATCGTGTCCTTGATCTGCTCGATCAGGGCCTGGGTCAGGTCGGTGGGGATGAAGCCGGGGGCCACGGCGTTGACCGTGATGTTGCGCGGGCCGATCTCTTTGGCCAGCGACTTGGTCAGCCCGATCAGGCCCGCCTTCGAGGCCGAGTAGTTGCTCTGGCCGCCGTTGCCGGAGATGCCCGCCACGCTGCTGATGTTGATGATGCGGCCGCTGCTCTGCTTGAGCATGACCCGCGAGGCCGCCTTGCAGCAGTTCCAGGCGCTCTTGAGATTGGTGTCGATTACCAGATCCCAGTCATCTTCCTTCATCATCATGATCACGTTGTCGCGGGTCGTGCCGGCGTTGTTGACCAGGATATCCAGGCGGCCGAACTGCTTCTGCACGGCTTTGACCATCTCCGTCGCCTGGTCCAGCTTGCTGACATCGGCCGGCATGGCCACGGCCTGCCCCCCGGCTCCCGTGATCTCAGCCACCACGCGCTCGGCGGCTTCAGGGCTGCTATGATAGTTGACGACCACGGTAGCGCCGTCAGAGGCGAGGCGCCTGGCGATGGCGGCGCCGATGCCGCGGGAGGCGCCGGTGACGAGGGCGATTTTGCCGGTAAGTTTGTTCATCATCAGGGCGAAGGGCGGGGGTCAGGAGAAGGGGGTGAGTGAGTGGAGACAAACACAAGACTACGCCACTACGCCGCGGCTGTCAAGCCAGTTTCGCGGCCAAATCCGCTACATCCTGCCAGGCGGCCAGGCCGGGGATGCCGCGCAGCCGGCGGTCGATGCGTTTCATCAGCCCGGCCAACACGCCGCCAGGCCCAAATTCGTAGAAGGTCTCGAAACCTTGCTCGATCAGATACTGCATCGAAGCCGTCCAGCGCACCGAGTTGCGCAATTGCCCGACCAGCTCAGTCCGGATGGCGTCGGCGGTGATCAACGGCCCGGCGGTGCTGTTGGCGATGACCGGGAAAGCCGGGGCGCGCAGATCGACGGCGTCCACCGCCTGGGCGAATTCGTCCTCGACCACGCCCATCAGCGGTGAATGGGCGGCGATGGTGATCGCCAGCCGCACGACCTTGCGGGCGCCGGCGGCCTGGCAACCGGCCATGGCCCTCACCAGCGCCTCCTCATCGCCCGAAATAACCACCTGACCGGGGCAGTTGTCGTTGGCAACGTGGACGAAGGCCCCCTTCTCGGCGCGCGCCTCGGCGCAGGCCTGTTCGATGGCTGGCGTATCGAGGGCGATGATGGCGGCCATGCCACCGGGCGCTCGTTCATCGGCCAGCTTCATCAAACGCCCGCGTTCACGCACCAGCCGCAGAGCAGCGGGAAAATCGAGCGCGCCCGCGGCCACCAGGGCGCTGTACTCGCCCATGCTGTGCCCGGCTGCGGCCCCGGCCTCCAGCTTGCGCCCCATGGCCTCCTCCAGCGCGGACAGGGCAGCGATGCTGGTGGTCAGCAGGGCAGGCTGGGCGTTGATGGTGTCGGTCAGTTCCTCCTCCGGGCCGGCAAAGCACAGTCGCGAGAGCGAGAAGCCGAGCAAGTTATCGGCCTGGGCAAAGATGGCGGCTGCCGCCGGCGAATGGGCCGCCAAATCAGCGCCCATACCCACCGCCTGGGCGCCCTGGCCAGGAAAGAGCAGAACAGGGAGGTTCATGATCGGAGTGGCTTCAGAACACGAAAAGGGAACGGGGCGCTGGCCCCGTTCCCTCGTTGGCTGAAACAGCAGTGACGGCCACGAATGTCAAAGACCGAGCGAATGCAACCGTGGCCCGGACGCCTGGGCGGAAATCAGGATTTCTTCTCGCCCTCTTCTTCGATCTCGACCACGGCGCGACCGCGATAGGAGCCGCAATGTGGGCAAACCATGTGGGGTGGTCGCGGCTGCTTGCAGTTGGGGCAGGCCACCAGATGCGGCCGGCTGAGGGCATCGTGGGCGCGGCGACGGTCGCGGCGTCCTTTGGAGTGTTTGCGTTTGGGATGCGGGGTCATGGTGGGGAGATGCTCCTGAAAAGACGGAGGTTGGAGATTAGAGATTAGAGATTGGAGATTGGGTCGGGAGGTCGGGGGGACGGTCGATGGATGGCGGGCTGCGCTTGCTGGGCGAGCCGGTTGTCTAGGGTCTATCGTCCAGAGTCTGCAAGTTCGAGCAGGGCGCCGAGGCTCGACCAGCGGGCGTCGGTGGCATTGGCTTCGCAGTCGCACGGCTCCTGGTTGCGGTTGGCGCCGCAGACGGGACAGAGACCAGCGCAATCCTCGCGGCAGAGCGGCGTCAGCGGCAGGGCCAGGAGGATGGCCTGGCGCACCAACTCGCTGAGATCGAGGATGTGGTGGTCGTCGATGACAAGCGCCGTGTCATCGCCGGTGTCCTTGATCGTCCGGCCGGTGATGATGTCAAGGCTGGGGCGGAACTCCTCCTCAGCCTCGATCTCGATCTCGGCCTCGAACGGCTCCAGGCAGCGTCCGCATTCCAGCCGCACGCGCGTGGCGCCTTGCAGCCGGGTGAGGACGGTGTCGGTGGTGCGAAGCAGCCGGGCAACGCCCTCGAACGGGCCGATGACGTCGAAACTCTCGTCCAGGCGGTCGGCTTCGGACACCGGCGCCCGCAGTTCATAGACCCGGACGCCGCCGACCGGCCCTTTCAGCAGCCCGGCAACATTGAATTGCAGGTCATCGAGATGAGCAACAGGCGTAGACACAAGCGGCCATTATAGGCGGCGAAGGTGAAAAAGGCCAAAACGAAGCCCCTACAATGCGACAACGGCTTGAGCCTTCCGGGGCCGATCCCTGTATAATCCGCTGCCATGTCGCGCCTTCGCTCCGCCGTCCTCCTCATCGCCCTCGTCCTGGTCGCCCTCTCCTGGCAGCAGGTGGGGGCCGCGCGCAGCGGTTTGACCGTGCGCCCGCTGAACGAAGATGGCCTGCCCGCCATCTTCATGGCTCCGTCCGGGGCGGAAAGCCGGCCGGGGGTGCTGGTCGCGCACGGGTTCAGCGGTTCCAAGCAGCTGATGCTGGCCTATGGCCATGTCCTGGCCCATGCTGGCTATGCCGTCCTCTTGTGGGACTTCGACGGCCACGGCGCCAACCCGGTCCCGTCCGGCCAGGATTCATTGGCGGCCAACATCGAGACGGCCTTCGCCCTCCTCAGCGCCCAACCAGAAGCCGACCCCGGCCGTGTGGCCCTGCTCGGCCATTCCATGGGCAGCGGCGCCGTGATGGCCGCCGGCATCACCCACCCCCAACGCTACGCCGCCGTCATTGCCATCTCGCCCACCGGCGCCGATGTCAGCCCAACCCTGCCGCCCAACCTGCTCTTGCAGGCGGGCGCGCTGGAAGGCCGGTTCGTGGCCAATGCCGAACGGCTGCTGGCCCAGGCGGGCGGCCTCAACCAGGATCTGGCCGGCGGCCTGGCCCGAAAGCTGACCGTCATCCCGCTCGCTGAGCACATCTCGATCCTGTTCCGCTCGCCCAGCCATCTGGCGGCCCTGGCCTGGCTGGATGGCGTCTTCGGGCCCCAGGCCCCGTCTGCCTACAGCGACCGGCGCATCGGCTGGTTCTTCGTCCATCTGCTGGCCTGGCTGGCGGCGGTGATGGCGGCTGCGCCCTGGTGGCGACGGCTGGCGGGCGATGGCCCCCGGCCGGGCATGGCCACGAGACCCTGGCGGAGCGGGTTGGGCGTGTTGGCGGGGCCGCTGGCAGCCGCCGGTCTCCTGGCCCTGCTCAACCTGCTGACGCCGGTCGCGGGGTTGGGGGGCCTGCAGGTGGGGATGGCGATGGCGCTTTGGTTCGGGTTGGCGGGGCTGGTGTGGCTGCTGGTGGGCGGACAGCGACCGGGTCGGCCAGATCGCCGGGCGCTGCTCCTGGGGCTGGCGATGTTCTGCCTGCTCACGGTCGCCTTCGGGCTAATGGCGCAGGCGGTGTGGATGCAGTGGTGGCTGGTCGGGCCGCGGCTGCTGCGCTGGCCGCTCATGGCCTTGCTGACCCTGCCCTGGTTTGCGGCCTCGGCCAGCGCCCGTGGCGGCGATGCGCGGCGGGCGGTCTGGTGGCTGGTGGAGAGCCTGGGGCTGCTGGTCGGGCTGGCGGCCGTGGTGGTCTTCGTGCCGGGGATGTTCTTTGTTTTTCTGCTCCTGCCCCTCGTCCCCTTCCTGATCGGGATCCTGGCCCTGGCCGGGGTCGGCTTTGGCCGGCCGTGGAGCTACGCCCTGGGCAGCGCGCTGTTCTTTGGCTGGGTGTTGGCGGCGGTGTTTCCGCTGGCGGGGTAGCGGCTGGGGTCAGTGCATCAGCGCGGGGCCAGCCAGACGAAACCGTACGGTTCCAACACCAGTTCGGCGCCGAGTGAGAGCGGGCGGTTGGCAACCAGATCGACGAATTCGTAGGCGAGGCCGTGGGTGCGCACGATGTTGGCCGCCACCGTTTGCCCGCTCTCGCTGAAATTGGCCAACACCAGCACCCGCTCGCCCTGATGATGGCGGACGAAAGCGAGGACATGGGGATTGCCGGCGTCGATGACCGTCATCTCGGCGCCGGCCAGGGCCGGCGTCTGCTGGCGCAAAGCGATCAGGCGGTGCAGAGCCGAGAACAGGCGGCCGGCGATGGTCTCCGGCTGGCGGCGGGCGGCCATCCTGTCCTCGTCGGCTGCCGGCCGGTGTACCCAGCGGCTGTCGGCAGCCTTGCCGGGGTCGGTGCGATAGCCGTAATCGTTGAGCATGCCGATCTCGTCGCCCAGGTAGATGAGGGGGATGCCGCCAATCGCCAGGATGATGCTGTGGATGAGGAGGATACGGCGGAGGGCCAGATCGATTTCGGCCTCGCCTTCCTCGCGCAGGGCCTTCTCCAGCCCGGCCAACGAGGCGCATGTGCCCGAAATGCGGCAATCGCCCGTCCGGGGGTTCTCCTGAAAGGGCAGGCCGCGGGCGAAGCTGCCCTCGAAGCGCCCGGTGTAGAACTGATTGAGAAACTGGCGATGCCAGTAGCCATCGAGTCCGACCTGGGCGGCGTCACCGTCATCGAACGTCCAGCCGATGTCGTCGTGGCAGCGCACATAGTTCACCCAGGCGCAGCCCGGCTGGATCTTGAAGCGGTCGGCGAGCGAGCGCCGGAGCAGCCTGACCTCGCGCGTGGCCAGCGACTCCCACAGCAGCGCCATCAGCAGCGGGTTGTAGGAAAGCTGGCACTCGTCCAGGCCGATGTATCTGGCCACCTCGTCGGGGTGGACGATGGCCTCGGATTTGAAGAGCAGGGCGGGGGCGGCGATGCGGGCGAGGGCGTTGAACGCCTGGATGAGCATGTGCGCTTCGGGCAGATTTTCGCAATTCGTGCCCATCTGCTTCCAGATGAAGGCAACGGCATCCAACCGCAACACCTCCACCCCAGCGTTGGTCAGCGCCAGCATTTCTTCGGCCATGGCCCGAAAGACGGCAGGGTTGCCGTAGTTCAGGTCCCACTGGAAGCTGTAGAACGTCGTCCACACCCACTGCTTCATGTCCGACCGCCAGGTGAAGCTGCCCGGACGCGCTTCGGGGAAGATCTCGCGCAGGGTGCGCTCGTAGGCGTCGGGCAGCGTCCGGTCGGGGAAGATGTAGTAGAAATCCTGGTAGTCCGGGTCGCCGGCCTGGGCCTGACGCGCCCAGGTGTGCTCGTCGGAGGTGTGGTTGAAGACGAAATCGACCACCAGGCTGATGCCTCGCCGCCGCATATCGGCGGCCAGGGCCGAGAGATCGGCCATCGTGCCCAAAGGCGGGTGCACCTGGCGGTAGCTGCTGACGGCGTAGCCGCCATCGTTCTCGCCGGCAGGCCGGGCAAAGAGGGGCATCAGGTGCAGATAGGTCAGGCCGAGTTCCTCGAAGTAGGGCAGGCGCTGGCGGATGCCGGCCAGTGTCCCGGCATAGAGATCGACATAGCAGACGCCCCCCAGCATTTCTTGGGACTGAAACCAGCCGGCGTCGTCCTCGCGCTGGGCGTCCAGGGCCTTGAGGTCGGCGGGGCGAGCCAGCCACATGCTGGCAGCCGTGGCCAGGATCTGTTCGAGATGGTGGAAGAAGTCGTATTGGTCGCCGTACAGCCTGACCAGCAGTCCGAACAGGGACGGGAAATGGCGCCGCAACCGGGGCGCAAAGGCCGCCCAGTCTTGCGGGTCGGCGTCGGCAAAACGGGCTTCCAGCCGCGGCAGCAGGCGGTCGAGGGAGAGTTGGGCCTGGCGCTCGAACCAGGCCGGGGTGGGTTCAGCAGTCATCCTCAGAGACGAAGCCAACGATAGCCGTAGGGCGGCAGGGTCAAGGCGTAGGGATCGGCGGCGACGGTGGGCAGCCGTTGGCCGCTGAAGAGGTCGACGGGCGACTGACCAGCGAAGGCGGCCAGGTCGAGCCTGGTTTCTCGCCGGTTTTCGGCCAGGTTGTGTACGGCCAGGATGGTTTCGGCCGGGTCGGCCCGCAGGAAGGCCAGCACGGCCGGGTCGGGTGCGTCCAGGAAGCGGAGGTCGCCGCGGGCAAAGGCCGGATGGGCCTTGCGCACGCGGATCAGCTCGCGCATCCACTTCAGCAGCGAGTTCGGGTCGGCCTGCTGCGCCGCCACATTGAGGCGTTGAAAACCGTAGGTCTCGTCGTCGATCACGGGATCGGACAAGACAGAGGCAGGAGCGGAGGAGAAACCGGCGTTCGGGCCGGAGGACCACTGCATGGGGGTGCGCACGCCGTCGCGGTCGGCCAGCCAGATGTTGTCGCCCATGCCGATCTCATCGCCATAGTAGAGCACGGGCGAGCCGGGCAGGGTGAAGAGCAGGGAGTTGGCGAGTTCGATGCGGGCGCGGTCGTTGCCCAGCAAGGGCGCCAGCCGCCGCCGGATGCCCAGGTTCAGCCTCATGCGCGGCTCCGGCGCGTAAAACTCCCACATGAACTGGCGCTCCACCGGCGTGACCATCTCCAGCGTCAGTTCATCATGGCAGCGCAGGAACGTGGCCCACTGGCAGCCATCGGGCAGGGGCGGCGTGCGGGCGAGAATTTCGGTGATGGGGGCGCGGTCGCCGCGGGCCAGGGCCATAAAGACGCGCGGCATCAGCGGAAAGTGGAAGTTCATGTGAAATTCGTCGCCGTCGCCGAAGTACGGGCGCACGTCTTCGGGCCACTGGTTGGCCTCCGAGAGCAGCATCGTCCCCGGCGCGTAGGCATCCACGAAGGCCCGCAGCCGTTTGAGAAAGGCGTGGGTCTCCGGCAGGTTCTCGCAACTGGTGCCTTCGCGCTCGATCAGGTAGGGGGTGGCATCCACACGGAAGGCGTCGGCGCCCAGGTCGAGCCAGAACTGGACGGCGCGCAGCATGGCCTGTTGCACGGCAGGGTTGTCGTAGTTCAGGTCGGGCTGGTGGTGGAAGAAGCGATGCCAGAAGTAGGCGCCGCGCACGGGATCGTAGGTCCAGTTCGACGGTTCGGTGTCGAGGAAGATGATGCGGGCGTCCTGGTACTTGCGGTCGGTGTCGCTCCAGACATACCAGTCGCGGTAGACGGCGTGCTGGGGATGGGTGGGGTCGCGCGAGGCCTGGAACCAGGCATTTTGGTCGGAGGTGTGGTTGGGGATGAGTTCGACCACCACCCGCAGCCCCCTTCGATGTGCTTCCTCCACCAGGGTCTTGAAATCGTCGAGCGTGCCGTAGTCAGAGTGAACGGCGCAGTAGTCGGCCACGTCATAGCCGTCGTCGCGCAACGGCGACGGGAAGATGGGCAGCATCCACACCGCATCGACGCCCAACCACTGCAAATAGTCGAGTTTCGAGGTCAGCCCGGCCAGGTCGCCGATGCCGTCACCGTTGCTGTCGCTGAAGGCGCGCACGAAGACTTCGTAGAAGACGACGTCTTTGTACCAGTCGTGCACCGTATGAACTCCTGTATTCGGGTATGGCGGGAAGCGTGAAACGTGAGGCGTGAAGGCGTGAAACGTGAAGGCGTGAAACGTGAAGGCGTGAAACGTGAAGGCGTGAAACGTGAAGGCGTGAAACGTGAAGGCGTGAAACGTGAAGGCGTGAAACGTGAAGGCGTGATGCGTGAGAAGAGTCGCACTGATCCCACGCATCACGCATCACGCATCACGCATCACGTTTCACGTTTCATATCCGCTACACCAAGTGCAATTGGGTGGTTGTCAACCCTTGACCGAACCAGCCAGCAGGCCGCGCACGAAGAAACGCTGCAGGCTGAAGAAGACGATCAGCGGCAGGATCATCGAGATGAGCGCGCCGGCCGTCATCAGGTGCCAGTCGTTGCCGCGCGAGCCGACGATGTTCGCCAGGAACATGGTCAGGACCTGGTTGCCCGGCGTCGCGCCCAGGAAGACCAGGGCCACCAGGTAGTCGTTCCATACCCACAAGAACTGGAAGATGGCGAAGGATGCCAGCGCCGGGACAGAGAGCGGAAAGATCAGCCGGAGGAAGATGGTGAAGTGCGAGGCGCCGTCGATGAAGGCCGACTCCAGGATATCGCGCGGCAGGTTGCTGATGTAGTTGTAGAGCAGATAGACGGCCAGCGCCAGACCGAAGCCGGTGTGCGCCAGCCAGACGCCCAAGAAGGTGCCATTAAGCTGAAGCTTGCTATAGTCCTTGAGGATCGGCACGAAGGCGATCTGCAAGGGCACGACCAGTAACGCCACGATCATGATGAAGAACGGACGGCGCCCCGGAAACTTCATCCAGGCGAAGGCATAAGCGGCGAAGGCTGCAATCAGGATCGGGATCAGCGTGGCCGGGATGCTGACGATCAAGCTGTTCAAGAAGGGAGCGAGCATGTCGGTGCCCTGCACCTGAACCGTGGAGCCATCTGGCTTGCGAATCTCGAAAGTCTTGCCGCCGATCACCTCTTTGTAGTTATCCAGGGTGAAGTTCGTGTTTGTCGTAAAACTCTGCTTCTGGACCTGGATGTTGCCCGTGCGCCGGTTGCCGATCCAGACCAGGCGGTTGTCCCCCACCTGCACGCCTTCGCGGAATTGCTCGAAGGTGCCCTGCCCGCCCTGGATCTGCATGACCCCATTGCGGTCCACCCCTTCCGGCACGGGGATTGTCTCGACCGTCTGCCATTCGCGGTGCGGGACGATCGTCCACCAGCCAGACGTTTGGATGTCGAACCGCGTCCGGAAGGAGGAGACGACAAGGCTCACAACGGGAATGAGCCAAGCGATCACGATCAATGCCAGGGCGCCGTTGACGAGGATATCCCCCAGCAGGTGGCTCTGTTTCTTCGGCTTGGCGCCGGTTGTCGCAGGCTTAGCAGCAGTAGTGGTTGCGGCCATTAGAACGCCTCCTGGGTGCGGAACTGGCGCAGGTTGTAGATCATCACCGGGATGACGGCAATCAACAGCACGATGGCGATGGCGGACCCGTAGCCAGCATTCTGGTTGGTGAAGTATTCGCGGTAGAACTGGGTGGCGATCACTTGGGAATTGAACTGGCCACCGGTCATGACCCAGACCACATCGAAGATCTTCAACGTGAAGATGATGACCGTGGTGCTGACCGTGATGATGGTGCCCATGATGTAGGGGATCGTGATTTTGAAGAACACCTGCACCTCGCTGGCGCCATCCACGCGGGCGGCCTCCAAAAGATCACCCGGGATGCCCTTGATGGCAGCCGAGAACAAGGTCATGGCATAACCTGCCTGCAGCCAGATCATGATCACGATCAAGAACAGGTTGTTCCACGGCTGGTTGGCGGCCGTCCACGCCACCGGTTGGTTGCCGGTCAGACCTGTGTAAATGGCGTTCACCAGGCCGATGTTCGGGTTGACAGCGTAGATCAGGTTCCAGATGATGGCGCCGCCCACCATCGAGATGGCCATCGGCATAAAGATCATGGCCTTGGCAAAGCGTTCGAAGCGACTGCGGTCGGCCAGCACCGCGACCAGGAGCCCAAGAATCACGGAGCCAGAGGCGCCAAAGAGGATCCACATGATGTTGTTGCGAAATGCCACCATCATGGGGCTGTTGGCCTGCAGCGAAAAGACGGCCAGGTAGTTCTTCAGCCCGACGAACTCCCGGCCAGTGGGGCCAAACAGGCTGGCGTAGAACGTGCGCACGGTGGGTAACGCCAGGTACCAGATGAGGATGGCGACCGCCGGGCCAACGAAGACGAAGGGCTGCAGGCGACCACGCCATCGATCGCCCAGGCGTTCCACAAAGGTGTTGGAGACGAAATACAGCGCAGCGACGCCGCCCACGCCCCAGACGATCGCCACCACCGCGGTAATCCATCTGGGCGCATCGCTGTCTCGTAGGAAGACGAAGCCTGCATAAAGCACGACGAAGGTCACAAACGGTACGAACAGCGACAACAGTAGCCGTGCGATGAATGTTCCGGTTCTCCCGATCAATCCGGCCGGCCGGGCGCGTGCCGATAAATCTGCCATCGGTGCGGTCATGGGTGCATTCCTCCTGGGTAGGTAGCCGCCTGACGGAGGCTGCCAGGGTTTGGACGAGGAACGGGTGCAGGGTGACGTTGCGGCGTCACCCTGCACCCAGGATGGCGAGCCAGGCGCTCCACGAAGGCGCAGGAGCGCTGTGCTCGTCAGATACCCGTTACTGCGCTGGCCACGAAGCGTCGATCTGCTTCAAAACCGTGTCCAGGTCGGCCGCGCCGGAGAAGTAGTCGGTGAAGCCCTTCCACTCCGAGCCTGCGCCGACCGCGCCGGGCATCATGTCGGAGGCATCAAAGCGTAGGGTTGTCGCCGCGGCGCCCAACTCGGCGATCGTGCGCTCCAGCGGAATGCCGTACATATCCGGCGTCACGTCGTTCTGCGGACCGAACGCACCGCCGGCGGCCAGCCAGGTTTCGACGCTGGCGGCGGTCGTCATCCATTGCATGACGGCGCAGACTTCAGGCCGGTCCTGGGTGGCAACCACCTGATCGCCGGCCACCAGGAAGGGCTTGCCATACTGCGAATCAATAGGCGGAAGGTAGAACACGTCATAATCCGCACCGGCCTTCACTTCCTGGGGGAAGAAGGAAGTGATGAAGGTGCCCTGGCGATGGAGCCAGCATTTGGGCGGGTCCTGGAACATCGGCGCTGGCGCATCGCTGAACTGAGTGGATACGATCGCGGCCTTGCCGCCGTAGACCATCTTGTCGTTGTTCCAGATGTCGGCGAAGGTCTGGACAGCCTTCCTGACCTCTGGCGAGTCGAACTTCAGCTCACCCTTGATCCACTTGTCGTAGTTCTCGGGCGAGGTGGTGCGCAGCATGATGTCCTCGGTCCAGTCGGTGGCCGGCCAGCCGGTGGCCGCGCCCGAGCCGATGCCGATGCACCAAGGGGTGTCGCCGTCGGCCACGATCTGATCCTGGAGCTTCAGCAGCTCATCCCAGGTGGTCGGCACCTTGTAGCCGGCCGCGTCGAACTTGGCCTTGGGATACCACACCAGGCTCTTGCCATTGTAGCGCCACCAGAGGCCGTCCATCGCCGGCTGGCCGTCGGGGCCGGGCACGGTGGCCATGTCGAGCCACGACTGCTTGTAGTTCTCCTTCAGCCAGGACTCGGGCACAAGCTTGGTGATCGGAATGATCTTGCCCTGCTTGAAGAAGCCAGCCGCCAAGCCGGGCTGCGGGAAGTCGATGACGTCCGGGGCCGTTCCAGCAGCCATCTGAGTGCCGATGTTCGCCTCGAATTCCTTCGTGCCCACGTACTCGATAGTGATGCCGGTGGCTGCCTCGAATGCCTTCTTAGTTTCGTTGAACCTCGCTTCGTCAGCGGTGACGAAAGGGCCGGTCATGCTGACCTTGGCGCCCTTCATCTTGCCATTGTAAGCGTCGGCCAGGCAGGTCAGGCCCTTGGCGGCGGCGCCTTCGGCGCTGCCGCCGACGCCCGTGCCGGCGGTCATCGCCGCGGCGGGAGCTTCAGATGCAGCAGGGGCTTCCGTGGGAGCTGCGGCCGGTTGGGCGCCGCCACCACACGCAGCTAAAGCCAGAACCACCAGCAACATCGCAGAAAACAAAATCAGAAAACGCTTCATTGGTTTCTTCTCCTCAGGAAGAAATTGAGAGTGTGTCGACTAAGTTGGTTCGATGAACAAGGGAATAGAAGGTCTCGGTATTGGTTCACCTCCTGATCGAAACGATCGCTAGAGCACAACCTAGGCGGCACCTGTCAGGGCGCCCAAGGAGTGTTTGTGTAAAGTATGGTTTGGGGAAGGCGGCGCTGTCGTTTGCCGCACCACAGGTCTGACATCGAGTGACACGGTGCTTGCAACTCGATCGGGCTGTTGGATCAGATCCAGAAGCAAGGCAACGCCTTCGACGCCGGATGTAAACAGAGGCTGATGAATCGTGGTGAGATGCATGTACTCGGCCAGATAGATGTCATCAAAGCCGATGATCGAGAGGTCGTTGGGGACCTGCAATCCCGCATCCTGCGCCGCCTGCATCACACCGATAGCCTGAACATCGCTGGAAGCAAAGATAGCCGTTGGCCGCGGCGTAAGCCGCAAAAGTTCGGCGGCTGCCTGCCTAGCCTGTGGCACGCCGTGCCACAGGGCGGCGGCATGATAGTCAGGTCGGATCGGCAGGCCGGCCGCGCTCAGGGCCTGATGATAACCTTCCAGCCGGTGCCTGCCGGCAACGAAGCCGAACGGGCTGCCAAGCTGGTCGCTGACATAGCCGATGCGTTCGTGTCCGAGCGAGATCAGGTGCTCGGTGGCCAACCGGCCGCCGCAGACATCGTCGATGACCACACGCCGGAATGCCGGCTGTCGGGAATCGATCAGAACCGTTGGCAGCCCGGAATGAGAAAGCGAGGCCGCTTCACGATCCGAAAGCGGCAGAGAGACGATCAGCAGGCCGTCGAAACGCTGCCGCCGGGGCAGGGTCTTCAGATAATGGTCACGGCGTTCGACCGTCTCGACATTGTAGATAACGACATCATACGCCGTTTCCTCCAACGCCGCCACCACACCCTGCAGCCGCTCGACGAACGAAGGCAGAGTGAAGAAGGGGACGATGGCAGCGATGGTATAGGTTTTCCCGGATTGCAGCCGTCGGGCGCTGGGGCTGGGCGTGAACTCCAACTGAGCGATGGCTGTTTCCACTGCTTCGCGCGCGGATGGACTGACCGAAGGGTGGTTGTTGAGCACCCTCGAAACCGTGCCGACGCCGACGCCGGCAAGTTTCGCCACATCGCGAATGGTGACGCTGGCCATAGACTCCGTTGAGAAAAGGGCTAAGCGGAAGCTTCCCGCACCGTCCAGTAATCGCTGTGGATCGATGCGCTTGGAAACGGTTCCAAGTGCCCTATACTAGCACCACCTTTTCGTCTTGTCAATAGGCTAATTTTGTCAGCGGTCGGAGCGCTGCGAGCGCTCCGACCGCTCCGATCCCAACTTCACCCGATCACATCCGCCCCCACATACGGCCGCAATACCTCCGGCACGGCCACCGTGCCATCGGGCTGCTGGTAATTCTCCAGGATAGCGATCATCACCCGCGGCAGCGCCAGCCCCGAACCGTTGAGCGTGTAGACGAAGCGCGGTCGCGCGCCTGGCTCCGGCCGGTAGCGGATATTGGCGCGGCGGGCCTGGAAATCGGTGAACATCGAACACGAGCTGACCTCCAGCCATTCGCCGCAGCCCGGCGCCCACACTTCCAGGTCGAACTTGATCGCCGCCACGAAGCTGAGGTCGCCGGTGCACATCTGCACGACGCGGTAGGGCAGGTCGAGCAGCCGGCAGATGTCCTCGGCGTTGTCTACCAATTGGTCCAGTTCATCACGGCCCGTCTCGGGGGTGCAGAACTTGACCATCTCCACCTTGTCGAACTGGTGCCCGCGCTTGATCCCGCGCGTATCCTTGCCCGCGCTCATTTTCTCGCGACGGAAGCACGGCGTGTAGGCCACGTGTTTGATCGGCAGTTGCCCGGCGTCGAGGATTTCATCGCGATAGAGATTGGTGACGGGCACCTCGGCGGTCGGGATCAGCCAGAGGTCGTCCTCGATATCGCGGTAGAGGTTTTCGCCGAACTTGGGCAGGTTGCCGGTTCCCACCAGGCAGGACTCGCGCACCACAAAGGGCGGGTACACCTCGGTGTAGCCGTGCTGCTGGACATGGACATCCAGCATCCAGGTGATCAAGGCCCGTTGCAGCCGTGCGCCCAGGCCCTTGAGCACGTAGAAACGGCTGCCCGACAATTTGACGCCGCGATCGAGGTCGAGGATACCGAGGGCCTCGCCGACCTCCCAGTGTGGCTTGGGCGCAAAGCCCAGGTCGCGCGGGCCGGCGGGCGTGCGCACAACGACGTTTTCGCTGTCGTCCTTGCCCACGGGCACTTCGGGCAGCGGCAGGTTGGGGATGGTGAGCATGGCCTGGTCGAGCTCGGCCTCCACCTGTTTCAGTTCGGTTTCCAGGCTGTCGATGCTTTCGCCCAACTGGGCCATGGCCTGCTTCTGTTGCTCGGCCTCTGCCTGCTTGCCCTCGCGCATCAGCCCGCCGATGGCCTTCGAGCCGGCGTTGCGCTCGGCCTTCAGCCGCTCCACCTCGACCAGAATCTCGCGGCGGCGCAGGTCGAGGGCGATGGCGCTTTCCAACGGCGCGGGGTCGGCGTCCAGATCGCGCATCGCCGCCCGCACGCGCTCGCTTTCTTCACGGATGAGACGAATATCTAACATGATAGCAACTCCTGTAAGAATTGGTTATTGGTTATTGGTTATTGGAGATTAGAGATTAGAGACTGGAGATTGGAGATTGGAGATTATCAATAACCAATCTCTAATAACCAATCTCCAATAACCAATAAAAACGCCCCTCGTCTGCCAGGACGAGGGGCGTTCGTGGTGCCACCTGGATTTGTCGCTCGTAGCGAAACGAGCAACCTTGGGGCCGATAACGAGGCCAAGCGGCGGGTTTTAGTCGGTTATTGGGTATTGGTTATTGGATCACGCTCCAATAACCAATCACTAATAACTTTTCCAACCAGCGGCTCGGGAGTGGATTTCGGCGGTTCGTCGCCATTGCCTCGCACCTGCCGGCAACTCTCTGCTGACTCGAAGCGCTTAGTTGTCTCCGTCGATGCCGTTGCTGATTCAACTGAAAAAACTATAGCATGGCCGGGGAAAAACTGCAAACACATCAAATGACATGCCTCTCCCCATCCAGCCGCCCGCCGGCAAAGCGATCGCAGCTCAGTTCGCCAATATCGACCGTGCTAGCCGCCCCATCCAGGATCATCTCCGCCATCAGCAGCCCGCAGACTGGCCCCTGCATAAAGCCGTGCCCGCTGAAACCGGTGCAGGTGTACAGCCCGTCCACCGGCAGCGGCCCGATGATCGGCTGGCTGTCGGGCGTCACCTCATACAGCCCGGCCCATTGCGTCAGCAATTCCGCCCGTTCCAGCAAGGGGAAGCGGGCGATGGCGCGGTCGAAGTGGTGCAGCGTCCACTCGTGGTCGACATCCAGCTTCTCGCCCGGCGTCTCGTTCGGGTTGGACATGCCGGTGAGGATGCCGCCGGTCTCGTAATGGAAATAGAGGCTCTGGTCGAAATCGATCAGAAACGGCATTTCGCGCGGGATGCCGAGCGGCCGGGTGACGGCGATCTGCCGGCGGAGCGGAACCACGGGCAGATCGACGCCCGCCGTCGCCGCCAACGGGGCCGACCACGGCCCGGCCGCCAGGAGAACGACCGGCGCTGCCACCGGGCCGGCCTCGGTCTCCACGCCCACCACTCGCCCCGCCTCGGTGCGGATGGCCGTGACGCCGGCGCCCGTCAGCAGCGTGGCTCCCCGCCGCCGCGCCTGCGTCACATAGCCCTGCACCACCGAATTGGGGTCGCACAGCCCATCGCGGCCATAGAACGTCCCGGCGATGATGGCCGGCGCCGCAGCCAGGTCGAGCAAGGGCGCCCGGCGGGCGATCTCATCCACCTGTAGCCATTCGGTGGCCACGCCCAACGAGTGTTGCAGGGCCACATTCTTCTCGAACTCGGCCACGGTGGCAGGCGAACTCAGCATCAGCAGATAGCCGCATTGATGCAAGCCGATCTCCTGCTCCATCTCCTGCGGGAAACGCGCCAACATCTCGATACTCAGCTTCGATAGCCGGATATTGATGGCAGCCGAAAACTGGTGGCGGATGCCGCCGGCGCAGGTTCCGGTGGCGCCCTGGCCGAAGAACGGCCCCTTCTCGAGCAGCAGGATGCGCCCCGCCCCGCGCAAGGCCAGGTGATAGGCGGCGCTCACGCCCATCACCCCACCGCCAATGATGACAATGTCAGCCGTTTTGGGTAGCATGTTACCTCATCGTCTCACAGAAGATAGAAAGCCCGGCGATTGTACCCCCCCTCCCCCTCTGCCCCCAAGCCCGCCCGACCACTCCCCAATAACCAATCTCCAGTCCCCAATAACCAATCTCCAATCTCCAGTCCCCAATAACCAATCCCCAATAACCAATCCCCAATCTCCAATCCCCAATCCCCAATCTCCCCCCATGCCCACCCTCACCCCCACCCTCATCCGCCACCACTTCCCCGCCCTGGCCGAGACCGACGACCGTGGCCAGCCCCTCATCTTCTTCGATGGCCCCGGCGGCAGCCAGGTCACGCAATCCGTCATCGACGCCATGAGCGACTACCTGACCCGTCGCAACGCCAACACCCACTCGCCCTTCCTCACCTCACAGCGCACCGACGAGACCCTGGCCGCCGCCCATCTGGCCCTGGCCGACCTGCTCAACGCCCCCTCGCCCGACGAAATCATCTTCGGGCCAAACATGACCACGCTGACCTTCGCCTTCAGCCGCGCCCTGGCCCGATCCTGGCAACCCGGCGACGAGGTCATCGTCACCCGGCTCGACCACGATGCCAACATCGCCCCCTGGCTGGCCTTGCAGGAGCAGGGCATCGCCATCCGCTGGCTGGACTTCGACCCCGCCGACTGCACTCTGCGCCTGGATGAACTCGACCATCTGCTCGGCCCGCGCACCCGGCTGGTGGCTGTGGGCGGCGCCTCCAACGCCGTTGGCACCCTCAACCCTATCGCCGCCATCGTCGCCCGCGCCCATGCCGCCGGCGCCCTGGTCTTCGTGGATGCCGTCCACCTGGCCCCGCACTTCCCCATCGACGTGCAGGCGCTGGGCTGCGATTTCCTGGCCTGCTCCGCCTACAAATTCTACGGCCCCCATATCGGCATTCTCTGGGGACGCTACCACCTCCTCGACGCCCTCCCCGCCTACAAAGTCCGCCCCTCGCACCCCCACCCGCCCGGCAAGTGGATGACCGGCACCCAGAACCACGAAGGCCTGGCTGGGACCACCGCCGCCGTCGATTATCTGGCCGGGCTGGGCGATGCCTTTGGGCAGGACTGGGCCGGGCAGTTCCCTGCCTTCTCCGGCCGCCGGCTCTCGCTCAAGCTGGGCCTCAGCGCCATCGCTGCTTACGAACGCGGCCTCTTCGCTGCCATGCTCGATGGCCTGGAAACGATCCCCGGTCTGACGGTCTACGGCCTCACCGAGCGCAAACGTTTGCACGAACGCGCGCCCACCGCCGCCGTCCGGCTTGAAGGCTACACCCCGGCCGAACTCTCGGCCCGGCTGGCCCAGCACGGCATCGCCGCCTACGCCGGGCATTTCTACGCCGTCGAGGTCATCCAGCGGCTGGGCCTGGCAGAAAAGGGCGGCGTCCTCCGCCTGGGCCTGAGCCACTACAACACCCAGGCCGAGATCGACCGCCTGCTGGAGATTCTGTCGGACTGGGCCTGAGCCATCCACCCATCCACCCCGCAAAGTTGACAGCTTCGCACATGCGTGCTAATCTTCAGCCTGATTCTACCCAACTTTCCCTCTCTACTCCGATGCCCACCATTTTCCGGCGAAACGCCTTTTCTACGGACAGCAACGATCAACGCCCCAACCCCTTGGCGACAAGTGGTTGCTTTGCCCTACCCAGTTCCGACCCGCTTCGCCGGTAAGTGGCCAGGTTGACCAAAACCTGCTACAAACGCCTCATTCCAGAAGAGCGGGCCAAACGCCCGCTCTTTTCTTTTGCTGCATTTTCGGTCATTGCCGCCGACGCCAGCCGTCCCAAACACCGCAAAGGATGTATTTCCCGTCCCCTTCTAGCCGGAGTCACCCCATGGCCGCCGTTCTCCTGCTCAACGCCACCTACGAACCCCTGGCCGTCATCTCGCGGCAGCGGGCGCTGTCGCTGCTGCTGCGCGAGCGCGTGGATGTCGCCACCGACCAGATGTTGTCGCTCGTCGGCGTCCAGACCGCCTTCACCATCCCCACCGTGCTGCGCATGAAGCGTTATGTCAATGTCCCTCGTCGCGAGGCGGCATGGAGCAAGCGCGGGGTGCTGCGGCGCGATGGCTATCGCTGCATCTACTGCGGCGCGACCGCCGGCGAGATGAAGGAAGGCCACTTCTTGAACAAGGACGACTTCGGCGTCGACCACATCATCCCGCGCAGCCGCAACGGCAAGAATACCTGGGGCAACACCGCCTGCGCCTGCAAGTGGTGTAATCATCGCAAGGGCGGCCGCACCCCGCACGAGGCCGGGATGAAGATGCACTGGGAGCCAAAGACCCCCCGCGTCAACTATCTCATCCTCTCTGGCGACATCCCCGACGCCTGGAAGGTGTATTTGCAGGTGCCGTGAGGAAGTGGTCGGTGGTCAGTGGTCAGTGGTCAGTAGTCAGTGGTCAGTCACGGCCGGCTCATTGCGACCTGCGACTGGCGACCTGCCCCCTGCCACTTGCGACCTGCCACCTGCCACCTGCCACCTGCCACCTGCCACCTGCCACTTGCCACTTGCGACCTGCCACCTGCCACCTGCCACTTGCGACCTGCCACCTGCCACTTGCGACTTGCGACTTGCGACCTGCCACTTGCGACCTGCGACCTGCGACCTGCCCCCCACCCCCCTCACGGCCGCCTGGGCACATAGAGAATCTGCCCCCACTTGATCTGGTTGTTCTGCAAACAGTTGGCCTGGCGCAGGCGTACTACGCGGATGCCGTAACGCCTCGCCAGGCCGCGCAGGGTTTCGCCCTGCCGGACGACTTTCTTCACCCAGCCGTCGGGGATGGGGCAGCTGCGCGCGGGGGCAAGGGTGGCGGATGGGGTTGGGCTGGGTGTGGGGCTGGAGGTCGAGGTGGCGGATGGGGTCGGGGTCGGGCTGGGGGTGGGAGTGGGCGTGCTCGTGGGTGAAGTCACGAGGGTCGGTTCGGGCGTCGCAGTCGCGGGAGCGGGGACGATCACCCGGTAGAGCGGCGGGCGACACGGCGTCGCCGGCGCTGGCGAGCAAATGGTTGGCGTGGGCAGCGGCGCTGGCGGCGTGGGGGTGATGAGCGATTGTTGCCGCCAGCGGCTTTGCTGCCACATGGCCAGGGCCAGGGCCGAGACGACGATGACGGCCAGCAGGACATCGCCCCAGGCCCGCGGCGGGGCCGTCCCCGCCAGATCCTCCGGCGTCGCCATCTGCCAGTGCAGGTCGGTGGCCCCCACCGTCAGCACATCCCCATCCTGCAGCCGGGCCAGACCAGTCAGGACTGCGCCGTTGAGCCTGGTGGCGGCGCTCAGCGAGAGCGTCGCCGCCTGCCAGGCATCGTCGCTCACCCGCTGCAAGATCAGGTGCCGGGCCGCCGCCTGCGGATCGACCAGCCGCAGATCGCATCCGGCGTCGACGCCGATGATAAAGCCATCGTGGACATCGACGGTGCGGCCGGAGGGGAGGCGAAGACCAGGCATGAGCGAAAGCAAGGGGAGGATGCAACCGAGATCGTGCACCACGAGGGGCGGGCATGTCAACGTTGAAGACGTGATTCGCCGTCCGGGGGCGCGCTTCGGGCGGAGGCGGTTTCGTGATACGATTGCGCCTGCTGGAACCCCTCGCGCAGGAGCAAGAACGATGCCCGACCCTTCCCCCACCCTCCTCTACCGCAGCCTGGATGAGCGCCGTCTGGCCGTGTTCATCGGCGACCGCGTCGCTGCCGATGAACTCTACGCCTTCCATCGCCGGCTGGCCGATTTCATCCTGCGCTACGAAGTCGCCACGGTTGTCCTGAGCGCCACCGACCCCGACCTTCTGCAGAGCTTCGATGAGTTTGGAGCCGGGTTCGACCACATCGTGACCGACGCCGACCTGGCCGCCATGCAACCCGACCAGCCCACCCTGTTCAGTCTGGCCGGCCTGACCGACGCCCGGCCCCTGACGGCAACCGCGTATGACCAGCTGGCCGCGGCTGCTGACCGGCCCCAGCTGCTGGCGGTGCTGCGGCAGAGGCTGGCCGGCCAGACCGTGGTCTGCTATGGCGTCGACCCGGCCCAGGCCTGGTCGCTCCCGGCCGTCTCCGGCTGGCCGGGCGTCGACGCCGACCAGCCGCTGTTCCTGGTGTGGGAACAGGCCATCGACGCCCTCGACTTGCCGGCCCACGTCCTCATCATCGCCCACGACCCCTTCGACCTGCTGCACGAACCGGAGTATCAAGCGGCTATGGATGATGATGGCCAGAGCAAGGGCGCCGACGATGTCGATTTCGACCCCCATCACGATGATTCATCGCCCGGAGATCGCCCACCCTCGCCGCCCCCACCGCCTGACGAAAGCATGCGTCTGCGCGCCGAAACCCTGCGCATCGACGCCGCTGTACCCGAACGCGTGGAGGTGAACCGCGCCTTCGTGTTGGCGGTGGCCGTCCGGCAGCTGACCTCACCCCGGCTGGCCGAAGACGACCTGAGCGTGATGGCTTCGGGCGAGGCGCAGGTCGTCTTCGAGGGCGAAGGCCCGATCCATCTGCGGCTGCGGGTCAGCGCGCCCGACTGCAAGATCGACGGCGCCGACGCCACTTCCTTCCGGCTGTGGCCGGGCAAAGACTCGCCGTCGTTCCACTTCAATCTGACGCCGGCGCGCACCGGGGCCATCAGTATCGTCATCCAACTGTTCCAGGAAGATGATTTCTTGGGGAGTTCGCGGCTGGCGACGCAGGCAGAAAGCGAGCCAGCGAGCCAGGCCGAGCTGGCCGGCAGGGCTGAGTTGGCCGGCCAGGTGGAGATGCTGGTGATGAGCCAGCCATTGTCCGCTCCTTCGGATCAAGCCAGGCGACAGATCGAGGAAACAGGCGCGCAGCGCAAGTTGGCGAACATCCTCCTCGACCGGCTGAAAGCGAATCTGGCGCTGCTCACAGCGGGGGCGCAGAAGGCTGAGGTCGAGGCGCAGATCGTGGTTCAGGAGTCGCTGGTCAAAGAGCTGGAGCGCCGTCTCGACGAGTTGATGCAACCCGGATGATCGCCGCCGTGCGCACGTGGGCGTGCGCACTCCGCTTTTCTTCACTGCTGCGCCGCCCCCTTCATGCGCACGTGGGCGTGCGCACTCCGCAGGCTTACGGAACCCGGAACCCGGAACACCCATGACCTCCAACTTCCTCCACCCCCTCGATCACGCCCAGGCCCGGGCCGACAAAGCCTTCAAGACGACCTTTCTCCACAGCCCGCGGCTGCTGGTGGGGCTGAACACCCTCTTGCCCGGCCAGACCCAGGCCCTGCACGAACACGCCGACCAGGACAAGTTCTACCTCGTCCTGGCAGGGGCGGGGCGCTTCACGGTCGGAGATGAAACCCGCCTCTGCGGTTCCGGCGACCTGATCCTGGCCCCAGCCGGCATCGCCCACGGGGTGGTCAACCATGGCGAAGACATGCTCAGCTTCGTGACTGTGATCGCGCCGGCCCCCTAGCCCTCATCCCCTGGCCCCACGGGCCATTCGGCGATCCCTCACTCCGGGCATTGGCGCTCGGCAAAGGCCAGCCAGTTCGCTGCTTCCACCACCAGGTCGCTTTCCGGAGCTTCCTGCCCCACCCAGGCGGCAAAGGGTGCGCCGTGCTGGTCGAGCACGAAAAGGAACAAGCAGCCGGTGGTGTCGAATTCCAACAGCCGGGCATAGCGGGAGCGAAGCCGCCCGTCGCGATCGCTGAGCGAATGGCCGCTGAGTGGGGCGCTGGCCGGGGCGCTGGCCGGGGCGTTGGCCGGGGATGATACCAGCACGATCTCGGCCCCCAATTCGGCCCAGGTTGCCTGATGCGCCGCGAGCCGCCCCACAAGCTGGGCGCAACGGGGACAGCCGGGGCCGTGGCCGAAGAACACCACCTGGCTCGCCCGCCCGCGCAGATCGAGGGCGTCGGCCAGCGCGGGTGCAGCCGGTTCGTGCGGGCCAAACCGAATCCAGGTCATCTCATTCCGGCGGGACGACATCGGGCACGCAGACCGAATCGGGCACGCCCTTAGGCCGTTTGCGCCCGCGCGTCTTGGGCAGATAAGGTTCGGGGTCGTAGAACCAGGCGTCCGGGATGGTGGCGATCTTGTAGCCCTGGTTGGGCCTGCCGGCAAAGGCGAGGCTAAAGTGCAGGTGATGGCCGGTCGACGAAGGCGTGCCGTCGCTGTTCCTGCCGGTCGAATCGGCCAGGCCAACCACCTCGCCGGTCTTGACCTGCCGCCCCACCTGCAAACCATCAGCCATCGACTGCAAGTGAGCATAGATGGTGTAGCCCGTCTGCGCTCCCCACTGGTGTTCGAGGATGACGCGGATGCCGTAGGCCCCACCGATGTCGCCACAGCGGAAGACGACGCCATCGGCCGCCGCCTTCACGAGTGTCCCTGGAGGGCAGGGGTAGTCGATGCCCTCGTGCCCGTCCAACCCGCTCTTCCGGTAGTATTCCGGGCGCTCGCCAAATCGCTGCCCGCGGGCGACGGTGATCGGTTCCTGCAAGGTGATCTGGGGGATGGGTTTGGGGCCAGGTTCCAGGTCGGTCTGCAAGGCCCTGACCGTCGCCAGGAGATCAGCGATCTGTTTTTGCAGGGCCGGCGCCTTCCCGGCTTCGGCAAGCGATGCCGCCAGGGTGGGTTTGATCTCAGTCAAGACCTGAGCCAGGCCGGCGGCGTCCTGAAGACGGCGCTGCAATGCCTTCAATTCGCCCCCGATGAGCACCAGGTCGCCGGCTGAGACAGTCTGCGCTCCGGCTTTTGCCGATTCGAACTGCTGGACGAGGGTGTCTGCCGCTGCCAGGGCAGCAGAAACGCCGACCAACAACTGGTCAAGCTCGGCCAGCTGCGGCTGCAACCGGGCGGCCTGCGCGCTGAGGTCGCTCGTCCCCTTGAGCCCAGTGCTCAATTGGGTATTCAGGGCAGCCGCCCGTGTGCGCAGGGCCGTGAGATCGACCGGCGGCGGGGGAGGAGGAGGAGGCGGCGGAGGAGGAGGCGGCGGGCCAGGATCGGGCAGGTTCTTCATCTCGATGATGCGGCGCATCAACCCGATCTCGCGGCCCTCGTCCACATCTTGCTGCGAGGTCAGATGCCGGAACGACGCCCACTTGCCCGAATGCCCTACCTGATAAAGGCAGGCGCCCATGACATAGTCATCCTGCAGCAATTCCTTGTTGTACCACAAGAGCGAGTCCCAGTATTGATCCTCGCTCAGCGGCTGTTGCCTCTGCTCGTCGTTGCGATAGAGCCAGCCCTCGTCCGGCCCCTGGTTGCCATAGGCCCGCGTCAGCCCCGCCTCGGTCATGATCACCTTGTGGCGGTCGCCGTACTTCGCCCGGATCGCCTGCATACAATCGCGATAGAACAGCGCCCCCGACACCGATTCGCGCTGTAGCCGCGGCCAGCCATATTCGTGGAAGCCCAGGTAGATGTGCGAGGCCAGCGTTTGCGGGAACCAGCGCAGATAGTGTTCGGGGTGGGTGAAGTTCCCGGCGGCAAAGTTGAAGGCCACCGCCTCGATGCCTTTGGTTTGCAATTGCTGGCGAAAGGCCACCATCAGGGCGTCGTAGGCAGGCGCGCGGCGCGCCAGTAGCTTCATCTTTTCGGACGAAGGATTGTCATATTCGGCGGTGAAGCTGGCCGGGCCGGCCAGACACTCGTTCAGGCTCATCCAGGCGTCCACCAGCCGCCGGCCGTTGACTTCCTCGGTGGCGTAGCCGAAATCGTAGTTCAGTATCTGGTTGGCCAGCTCGCGACCGGCGCCGGCCGGGTCGGAGCTATCGAGCATGGCATCCTGCTCACGGATGTCCAGAAACCAGCGCCCAACGATGAACGAATCGGGTGAGAGCTGCCGCCGGATTTCCTGCAAGCCGCCGCGGTCGCCGCGGTGCCAGAGGATGACGGGCGGCTTGACATCCCGCAAGGATTCCACCAGCCAACGGACAGTCGAGATCTCGACATAGAAACCGAGCTTGTTCTTCATCGTTTGCTCCTATGACGGCCGGGGCTTACTGCGCCGGCGCGGGCGCTTGGGCACGTCGATCAGGTCAGGCTCCGACAGCGTCTCCGGGCCGAAATCCAGATCAGGCGCGGGCATCGCCCCCAGGCCGGCGGCGATTTCTTCGGGCCAGCGAACACCGGCCGCCACCAGCTGGTCGAGCATGGCCCTGGTCCCGGCCTCGTCGGCCCCGGCCAGCCGGTGGAGGATGACCCCGGCCGCCTTCAGACGCTCGCCCTCGGTCTGGGCAACGCCGCCGTAGCCGCCGACGATGGTGACATGCTCGGCCTGCATGGCATCATTCACCGAGAAACCGGTCGTGGGTCGGAAACGCTCGATATAGGCCTGGGCGTTGCGCCAGTCGGCTTTGGCCCAGGCATCGCCGCCGTGGTCCCAGAACAAGAGGTAGTGCTCGATCGGCTTGCGGGGGCGAGAGGCGGTCGTGCGGGCGGCCTCGATCTGCTGCAACAGGGTCTGTTTCCAGTTGGCGCCCGTGTTCCACTCCTCGCCGGGGCCGGCGTGCGGCTGCACTTCTTTGCGACCCACGATGCCGTTGTCAGTGGTTCGGGGCAGTTCCTGCCGCAGCCAGGCCAGCAGGCTGCCGGCCGCCGCCAACTGCGCTGCCGTGGGCAACTGATCCTCGCGCGGCTGTTCGACATTGTTTTTCAAGCGCATGAAATAGCCCACCAGACAGACTTCGACAGTAGAAAAACCCTGGTTGTTGAAGAGCTGATTGAGAGCTGTCGTCAGGCGCTGAGTCTGGAAGATCGTCCCATCGGGCGTAATTACGAAATGATAGCCGATGCCCCACCAGCCACTGCGGATGTAGGCAAGGGCGATGCGTTCGGGCAGCACGGACTTATCGGAGCCGCTATGGCTGATGACGATGCGAGTGATGGCGGCCGGGTCCTGAGACGGAAAGGGTGCAGCATCGGGCTTCTTGGGCAACGAATCCACGATATCGGACATGGCTGGCGGATTGAGCCTGGACGGTGCGACCTCTCCTTTGCACCTGGCCAGCTCATCCTGCAAGCGCCCTACTTCGGCCTGGGAGTCACTCAGTTGCCTCTCTAGATCGGCCACCTGCCGGCGCAGGCGATCAAGCTCATCGGAGATGGGCGGCGGTGAGAGATAATCGTTGACCAGTTTGAGCAAGGCCTCTTTGTAGCGCGCACCCTGAAGCCACTGTCGCCCTGGCGAGGGGGCCGTCGTCTCGCCCAACTCGCTGCGCCCCACCACGGTCTCGGCCCCCAACTTCAGGTCGGTCAACAGCCAGGCCAACAGGCGGGCGGCGGATTCCATCTGCTCGGTCGAGGGCGGGGCCGGGTTGAAGTCACCCACCAGAGCAAGGGCGATGCTGTCGATATTGTTCTCTGGCCGGGTGCAGGCGCCAACCACGGTTTCCAAATCTTGCACCCACGAGATGACGCCATCGGGGGCGATGAGGAAATGGTAGTTGATGCCGGGTTTACCCTGACGAATGGTGCTTTGGGCGAACTGAAGAGGGGTGGCTACATTGCCGGTGTGATGGATGATGAGGCGGCGGATGTCGGCCCGGCTGCGGGTGGTGAACCGAGCTGTAGCGTGGGTGGGGAGTTGCTGGCGCAGGTCCTGCATGGGCGGCGGGCTGACCGGCTGCCAGGGGCCGGGGGAGCGTAGCTTGCCCACCACTTCCTTCAGTCTGTCCAACTCTGGTTGCCACCCAGCCAGGGTGCGCGCCGGCTGCAGTAAACCATCGACCCGCGTCTGTGCACCGGCAAGGGCAGCGGCGCTCGTCGCTGCCGTCTGACTGGCGGACAAGATGGCCTTTGCCGCCGCTTCCAGCGCCTCCAAACGCTTGAGCAGGGCGGTCAGGTCGATGGGAACGGGGGAGGCGCTCGCCGGCCATTTCAGTCCCCGGTCGAGCGCCTGGCGGAAATCGTCCAGCACCTGGTCGCGGCTGCTGATGTCCCAGGGTTGGTTTGGCTCGTACTGCCAGCGGAACAAGACCAACGAGCGGATCGTCTGCGGCTGTTCGCGGTTCCAGAGGTCGATCTCCTGATAGGCGGCGTCGACCCAGCCGTCGTTGCGGTTTTCCCAGGCCGGGTCTAGCTCGCTCAGGCGCTGCGGATTGGCCTCGGTGATGAATACGGGCAGATGGCGCATCTCCGCCGGGATGGCCTCCATGTAGTCGCGATAGGTGCGAAATTCCCAGCGCAGGTGCGTAAAGCCGGGCGAAGGACAGCGGGCGTCGGAGGTGATGAGCGCCTTCTGATGGCCGTGGGTGTAGGTGTGGAGGGTGATGCCATCCAGGTTGGTGGGGCCGATGGCCGCCAGCATGTCCTTGAAATACTTGACCCAGTCGCCCAGGGCGGCGTTCCAGGGCGCCACCGCCGCCGGCAACACCAGGTCGTTCTCGTGGCCGGGCAGGGCGTGGATGGCCTGGCGGGCGAGGCGGAAGCACTCGGCGTAGTTCTGGGGGGTGATGATCTCGGCCTGACGCATGGCCTCGGCCAGGTCGAAGCTCCCGCCCGGCCATTCGCTCTGATGATTGGGTTCGTTGCCGATGATCCAGATGGCGGCGCCGGCTGAACGCTGCACGAAGTCGGCGCAGCGCCGGGCGAAATTGCCATACTCCGCCCGCCGCGGGATGGTGCCCGCGCCCAGATAGCCGTGGTTGAGCCGCACCATGACGCCAAAGTCCTCGTCGCTGAGGTCGCGATAGCTGCGCGCCCCGCCATCGACCTGTTCAGTCACCAACACCCACCCGCGCACGTTCTTCTGGCGCATGATGGCCTCGGCGCCGCGGTCGTGGACGCCATAGAGATACTCGGAATCGAACAATGGCCGCGACATAGACGGAACCTCCAATTCCCCGGCCCGCCAGTGAGCCGGCGGGCGCTTGCTGGCGTGACGATGAGACGATAGACGATAGACGTTAACGGGTCCTGCCTTCCGGCGGGCCGATCATCCAGCGACGATGACACCTCGTCCTTGCCAGACCGATTGCTCTCGAAACGACTTCAGTTCAGTGGGCACTTTACCACGCTAAATGATTCCGCGCAAACAGGTGGGGCCGCCAAAAGGGGCCAGTGCGCCCGCCCTGCACCACCCGCCCCCGGTTGGAATCCGCCTCCCGCCCCTGCTACAATGCCTCACTGAATGTGCTCCCTCCTCATCTCACGAAACACGAAACACCCCGCTTCGCACGTAGGCGTGCTCGCTCCGCAAGTCACAGGACGGCGTGCTCGCTCCTCAGCCTCACGGAACACGGAACACGAAACACGGAACACGGAACACATCCCCCCCATGGAACCCGACCTCACCCGCTTCCTCCTCTACCTCGACCTCGAGCGCGGGGCATCGCCCTACACCCTGCGCAACTACGGGGCTGAGATCGGCGCCTTCATCGGCTTTGCCCGAAGGAGGGGGGTGGAGCGGTGGGACGGGGTGCAGGCGGGGCTGATCCGCTCCTGGCTGGCCGAGTTGCACCGGCAGGGCATCGAAGCGGCGTCGGTGGGTCGCCGGCTCTACGAGCTTCGCTCCTGCTTCCGCTTCCTCATGCGCGAGGGCGTGGTGGAGCAGAACCCCGCCCTGGCCATCCACATTCCCTCGGCCCCCCATCGCCTGCCCGAATACCTGACCATCGAGCAGATCATCGAGCTGCTGAGCGGGCCGGATGTGGGCGAGCCGTTGGGCCAGCGTGACGCCGCTATCCTGGAGGTGCTGTACGGGGCCGGGGTGCGCCGGGGCGAGTTGCTGGCGATCGAGGTAAGGGATCTGACTCTGGAACGGGGGGAAATCCTGGTTCACGGCAAGGGCGGCAAGGAACGGATCGCGCTGATCGGCAAACCGGGCGTGCTGGCGCTGCGCCGCTATCTGGATGATGGCCGGGAGCAGTTGCTGGCGAAGGCAACAGAAGGGGGGCGAAAGCCGGCGGCGCTGTTCCTCAATCGTTTTGGCCGGGCGATCAGCGAACCCAAGACGATCAGCGACCTCCTCGACAAGTACGTGCAGATGGCCGATCTGCCACGCCAGGTGACGCCGCACACGCTGCGCCACTCCTTTGCCACCCATCTGCTGGAGGGCGGGGCCGACCTGCGCGCCGTGCAGGAGTTGCTGGGGCACGAGAACGTGCAGACGACCACGATCTACACACGGGTGACGGTGGGCCGGCTGCGGCAGGTGGTGAACAGCGCCCATCCGCGGGCGTCGGGCTAGGGCAGCCCTGTCAACTTTCAGGATAGTTGGCAACGCCGCCCCAGCGTGTATAATCCCTGCCAACGGCTCCCTCGCGACGTCACTCCGTCTCCTTCTCCCCCCGACCGCCACCCTTCTTCCCCATGGCCCGCATCCCCACGACCTCGAACGCCGCCGCCAAAGTGCAGGAAAGGCTGAACACGCTCAGCCCGCTTGCCCGCTACTTGCTCGTGTTCGGGGCGGGCCTGCTCATCGGGCTGGTGTTGTTCGGGTGGGTGCTCTTCCCGGTGCAGTGGACGCAGACCTACCCCAACGATCTGCAAGCCGATATCCAGAACGACTATTTGGCGCTGACGGCAGATAGCTACAACCTGACGGGTGATCTCGACCGGGCGGTGCAGCGACTGAACTACTGGAAGGCGCTCGACCTGATCCAGATGGCCAATCGGTTCGCCGACCGCCTCCAGGCCGAGGGCAGGGATCAGGAGGCCGGCCGGCTGCGGGCCTTGATCGAGGACGCCTCGATCTACCAGCTCAGCCTAAGCCCACAGGCAGAGGTGACGCCATCGGCGGGGTCAGCCAGCACCGCCGCCAGCCTCGACCCCGCCACACAGCGCCTGTTGCTGTATTTGCTGCTCGGCATCCTGGCCCTGGCTGTGCTGCTGGTGCTCATGCGCCTGCTGCGCATCCCGCTGTTGGGGCCGCGGCGCGAGGAGGAAGAGGCCGAGGCGGAGCCGGACGAGATCGAGGGAGTGGCGCTGCCGCCCATGCCCGTCCGCAGGCCGCCGCCGCCGCCCGCCTACACGCCCGTCGCCGTCGAGGAGACGCCGGACGAGGCAGACGACAAGGAGTTGCAGGAGGATGGAGCAGCGGCGGATGAAGAGCAGACGGATGTCGACGATTCGAGCGCGGAAGAAGAAGACCTGCCGCCGACAGCGACGCCGACAGCGCCTCCCGCCGGCGCGCCCCCATGGCAGCGCGGCGCCGCCGCCGAGGTTCTGCGCTTCGACGGCGAACCCTCCTACAACGAAATCCGGGACATCAACGACCGCGGGGAGTATGCCGGCGAGTTCGGCATCGCCAGCGGCAAAGAGGACGCCGACACACCTGGCGCCGTCTATGCGCTGGAAATCTGGCTCTTCGACAAGAGCGATATTCACACCGTCACCGCCGTGCTGATGCACCCCGACAGCTATGCCGACGAAAGCCGTCGCCAGCAGTTGGCCGGGAACTACCAGCCCCTGGCCGCCGAGAACGGCGCCCCCATCCACCTGAACACCAAGTCACTGGAATTGAACGGGCGCGTGCGGCGGGTCGATTTCGGTCGCGCCGGCAGCAAAGGCCCCACCATCCGCCATCTCGAAGTGGAACTGGAAGGCCGTCGTTTGTAGCAGCGTTCCCCCGGCCGGGCTGCCGTGCGGCCCGCCACGACTTCATCGCCACGTCTGCCAGGGCGAGTGGGGAAGAATCTGTGTTCATCCGTGTCATCCGCGTCCACCACAATAGCTGTGCGAAAGGAGAACTGCCATGCAATACGTTGATTTCACGATCCGAGTGCAGAAGGACGGCGATGGCTTTTCCGTCCGCGCCGCAGCGGTCGACGCGAGCGGCCGCAAGACGGGCGAAGCAGGGCCGGAGCCACTGGACTGGGCCGCGCTCCAGCAGCAACCGGCCTGGGAGAAGATCGCCTTGATCCGCGAGTCGCCCTTTCAGGTCAAGGCCAGGGACTACACCGAGGTGGGCGGGATGCTGTTCGACGCCCTCTTCCGGGGCCAGGTGTTGCGGCTGTTCACCGGCCTCTACGACCACGCCGTCGAACCCAGCAAGGACACGGCCCTGCGCCTCCGCCTCGACATCGACGAGCGGTCGCCGGAGGCGGCGGTCGTGCCCTGGGAATTCCTCTATTGGCGCGACAAACGGCTCCATTTTGCCACCAACAGCCAGATCCTGATGACCCGACAGCTCCTGAACATCGATTACGGAGCCATCGAAGCTCTCAAGATCGATGGCCTACCGCGAGTCTTGATGGTCATCCCGGAGGGATCGGGGCTGAATACCGATACCGAACGAGAAATCGTCAAGAAGGCGTTGCAGGCGGTGGGCATCGAACCGGCGCTTCTGGAGGGGAAGGTCGATCTTGGCCGGCTGGACGACGAGCTTGCCGACAACGGCCCCTACCACATCCTCCACTTCATCGGCCACGGCGATTTCGAAGAGGATGACGGTGAGGGCATCGGCTACTTGCGCTTCAATTCCCCCGACGATTCTGCCGATGAGGTCTGGATCGAGCACTCCCGCATTCAGAACCTGCTCCAGACCTATCGCGATGACCTCCGGCTCGTCATCCTCAATGCCTGCTCGGTCGGCCAGGTCTCGGCCCGGCAGAGCGTCGAACGCACGGGCCGCGGCTTCGTCGGCATGGCGCCCTCGATCCTCAAGGCCGGCGTCCCGGCCGTCCTGGCCATGCAGTACGAGATCCGCGACACGATCGCCATCCAATTTGCCAAGACCCTGTATGAGCGGCTGACCAAAGGCCGTTGGGCCGGGAAGATCGACGCCGCCGTGACTCTGGCCCGCAATGCCTGCTTGCTCATCGACCCCGACGACCGCGGCTACGCGACCTCGATCCTCTATCTGCGTGCGGAGGATGGCATCATCTTCGACCTGCAGACGCCACCCCCGCAACCCGGTGGCAAACCCACGGCCACGACCGGCGACTCCACTCCCTGCCCCGCCCCCGAAAAACCCGACGACGACGTGCTCGCCGCCTACCGCTTCGACACCGCCTCCGGGCTATGGGGCCGGATGCAGATCGCCCGCAACACCCTGCTGACCCAGAATGACCTCATCAAGCGCCTGGAAGCTCAGGCCGGCCCCATGCAGTTCACCAACCCAGCAGGGTGGGCGGTTCTGATGATGCAGATCGAGCAAATGAAGACACAGCGGGATGCGGCGCAGAAAGAACTCGAAGGGCAGACGACCGTATTGGCCTGGCTGGTCTATGGCGAGTGCCAGAAATATGAAGCCAACAAGACCGAGTTGAACGGGCTGCTGGCCAAACCCCAGCGCAACCTGACCGAAAACCGCCGCGTCAGCGAATTCAAGAGGGCCATCGCCGAATACGAAGACCTGGCCAAAGAGACAAAGCCCTACTTCGACAGCCCGGCGTGATCGCCAGACCAGCCCTCCGCCCCCCCCTCCCTGCGTCCCTGCGTCCCTGCGTCTCCCCTCCCCCCATGCCCCCCCCGGCCGCCACCCTTCACTACCTCGGCCACGCCACCCTCATGGTCGAGATGAACGGCCGCAGCATCCTCACCGACCCAGTTCTCGGCGACCGCGTCTTCCACCTGCGGCGCCGCCGTCTCTCTGGCCGGCACTGGTACCAGCGCCAGAGCGAGCCTGACCTCCTCCTCCTCTCACACCTCCACCTCGACCACCTCCATCTGCCCAGCCTGCGCAAACTGCCCGCCCACCTGACCATCGTCGTCCCGCGCGGGGCCGGCGCCTGGCTGCGCTTCGTCATCCCCCAGACCATCGTCGAACTTGGCCCCGGCGAGGACCTGACCCTGGGCGACATCACCATCACCGCCACCCCCGCCCTCCACAACAGCAAGGCCGGCCTGTTCTTCGCCCTTCTCGACCTCGCCCAGGGCTATCTCATCCGCGGCGCCCGCACCATCTACTTCCCCGGCGACACCGACCTCTTCCCCGAAATGGCGGCCATCGGCGACGCCGGCCTCGACCTGGCCCTGATGCCGGTGTGGGGATGGGGGCCAACCCTGGGCGCCGGCCATCTCGACCCCTACCGCGCCGCCCAGGCCCTGGCCTTGCTCCGCCCCCGGCTTGCCATCCCCATCCACTGGGCCAGCTTCCGGCCCCTCGGCGCCATCTGGGAGCGAGCCAGCTTCCTCCACAGCCCCGGCCCCGAATTCCAACGCCTGGCCGCCGCGCACGCCCCTGACACCGCCATCCACCTCGTCGCCCCCGGCGACAGCTTCGACCTGCGGTAACAGAATAGAGGTGCGACGCACTTCACGAGCGGCGATGACCCAGATTTCAGCACCATGCAAGTCATGAAGTCGCTCGAAGTGCGTCGCACCTGAACTGATACAAAAGCGGATCATGGATCAACCTTCACCCTCGCCTCGCCCCGATCTCGCGCCCTTCTTCGCTCCGACCGGGGTCGCTGTCGTCGGCGCCTCGGCCACGCCCGGCAAACTCGGCTACGGCGTCCTCCACAACCTCATCCGCCAGGGCTACCGGGGCGCCGTCCACCCCGTCAATGCCCGCTGCACCGCCGGCGAGACCCTCCTCGGCCTCCCCTGCTACCCCGACCTGGCCCTCGTCCCCGACCCCGTCGATCTCGCCGTCATCATCGTCCCCGCCCCGGCCGTGGCCCAGGTCCTGCGCAGCTGTGGCCGCCGCGCCATCCCCGCCGCCATCATCCTCTCCGGCGGCTTTGCCGAGGCCGGCGCCGAGGGCGAGAGCCGACAGGCCGAGATCAGCGCCATCGCCCGCGCGCACGGCATCCGCTTGATCGGCCCCAACTGCGCCGGCGTCCTTCACACCGGCAGCCGGCTCGACGCCACCTTCATCGAGCACATGCCCGACCCCGGCCCCCTTGCCTTCCTCTCGCAATCGGGGGCCATCGGCGGCGCCCTCATCGACTGGGCCAAAGGCCACGGCGTGGGCGTGTGCTACTTCGCCAGCCTGGGCAACATGGCCGACGTCAACGAAAGCGACCTGGTGGCGCAACTGGCCGACGACCCCGCCGCCGGCGTCATCGCCCTCTACCTCGAGGGCCTGGGCAACGGCCGCCGCTTCCTCGAAGTCGCCGCCCAGACCGCCCGCCACAAACCCATCGTCGTCCTCAAAGCCGGCCGCACCGCCGCTGGCGCCGCCGCCGTCTCCTCGCACACCGCCAGCCTGGCCGGCTCCGACGCCGCCTACCGCGCCGCCTTCCGGCAGCATGGCATCGTCGTGGCCGACGACACCGACGAGCTTTTCGGCGCCGCCGTGGCCCTGGCCTACCAGCCCACCCCCGCCGCCCCGGCCGGGCGACCGCGCGTCGCCATCCTCACCAACGCCGGCGGGCCGGGCGCCATCGCCGCCGACGCCCTGGCCGGCGGCGGCCTGCTCGTCCCCCCGCCCGACCCCGCCACCCTGACCGCCCTGCGCGCCGCCCTCGGCCCCAGCCCCCAACTTCGCAACCCCTTCGACCTCCTCGGCGCCGCCTCCACCCCCGAATTCAGCGCCGCCGCCCGCCTCCTCCTGGCCGAAAACGCCTACGACGCCCTCCTCGTCGTCCTCGTCCCCAACACCGCCAGCGACCCCGTCGGCATCGCCGACGCCCTCGCCCAGGTCAGCGCCGAGCAGCGCCACCCTCCCGGCGGCGTCCCCAAACCCGTCTACGTCTGCTACATGGGCGACATCAGCGTGCGCGCCGGTCGCCTGCGCCTGCACCAACACCGCCTGCCGCCCTTTGCCTTCCCCGAAGCCGCCGCCCGCGCCCTGGCCGCCGCCTGGGCCTGGCGGCAGTGGCAGAACCGGCCGCCCGCCGTCCCCGAACCCATCCCGGCCCTGCCCCCGACCCTCCACAGCCGCCTGCACGACTTCAGCGCCGCCGGACGGCTCGCCCTGACCGAGACCGAACTCTACCCCCTCCTGGCCGATCTCGACCTCCCCCTCGCCCCCGCCCGCCTGGCCCGCAGCGCCGACGAAGCCGCCGCCCATGCCATCCGTCTCGGCTCGCCCGTCGCCCTCAAGATCGCCTCGCCCGACCTCATCCACAAATCCGACGCCGGCGGCGTCATCCTGGGGCTAGATGGCCCGGCCGCCGTCGCCGCCGCCTACCGCCGCCTGCTCGCCGGATTGGAGCACAGCCACCCCGGCATCGCCATCGATGGCGCCCTCGTCCAGAAAATGGCCGCCCCCGGCGCCGAAGTCATCATCGGCGCCCGCCGCGACCCCACCTTCGGCCCCATGCTCCTCTTCGGCGGCGGCGGCGTCTACGTCGAAGCCTTTGCCGATTTCGCCCTGCGCACCGCCCCCCTGTCCGTAACCGAGGCGCGGGCGATGATGGCCGAAACGGTGGCCGGGCGGCTGCTGGAGGGTGCGCGCGGCCGTCCTCCCGCCGACCTCGACGCCCTCGCCCACCTCATGGCCCGCATCGCCGGCCTGGCCTGCGCCGCCCCCGAACTGGCTGAGATCGAATTCAACCCCGTCATCGTCCACCCCGCCGGCCAGGGCCTGACCATCGTCGATGCCCGCGCCCTCCTCGTCCCTGCCTCCTGATGCTCCTCCTCCGCTTCCCTTCCCTGCCCTCCACCCAAGACTGGCTGCGCCATTGGGCCAGATTGGGCGCCGCCGAGGGCTTGGCCGTCCAGTCCGCTGAACAGACGGCCGGCCGGGGCCGGCTCGACCGCTCGTGGTGGTCGCCGTCCGGCGGCGGCCTCTACCTGTCGGTCCTCCTGCGCCCCGCCATCCCCCTGGGCCGCGCCTCCCACCTGACCATGCTCGTCTCGCTGGCTGCCATCGACGCCTGCCGGACCGTGGCCCAGGTCGATCCCCGCCCCAAATGGCCCAACGACCTCCTCGTTTCGGGCCGCAAGCTGGCGGGCGTGCTGACCGAGATCGAAGCCAACGATGACCGCCTGCACTTTGCCATCATCGGCCTGGGCTTGAACGTGAACATGTCCTTTGCCCACACCCCCCTGGCCGAAACCGCCATCAGCCTGAGCGAAGCCGCCGGTCGCGAGATCGACATCGAGGCCGTGCGCGACGCCTTCCTGACCGCTCTGGAAAGGCGCTACCGGCGCTTCACAGCCGGCGAATCACCTCTGGCCGAATGGCAAGGGCGGCTGGAGCCGTTGGGCCGCCGCGTTCGCGTCCAGATGGATGGCCGGCCCGAGCTTATCGGCAGGGCCAGCGGCGTTCATCCCGACGGCGGTTTGCTGGTCGAAGACGACGCCGGCCTCGTCCACACCCTCTGGGCCGGCGATGTGATCCCTCTCCCTGACCCCTGACCCGTGCCTTCATCGTTCGACTTCAACTGGAACGAAGGCGAGGATGGCGGCTTCGACGCTCGACGCGCCGACTACCAGCCGCCGCCGGCCATCGTCCGCGCCGACGCACCCCCCGCCGAACCGGCCCTGCCCCGGCCAGAGGGCAGGGGACGCCTGGGGCGGTTGGGCTTGCTGGTCATCGGCGTCGCCCTGGGCATGGTGGTGGGGTTGGCTGCCCTGGGTTGGCAGGGCCAGGCCGCGGCCCGCAACGATGTCGCCCCCCTCTTCACCCTCGTGCAGCAGGCGCTGGCCGATGGCGATGCGGACATCTACCGCAGCCTTTTCGATGAGACGCAGCCGGAGTATGGCGACGCTGCCGCGGCAAGCATGGCGCAGACGGCCCTTCTCAGCGACGCCGAGGCGCCGCCGCGCCTGACCGGTCTGCGCATCAGCGGCGATGAAGCCGAGGCCGAGATCGAGACCCGCTACCAGGGCAAGCCCTACCGGCGGGTCGAGACAATCCGCCGCCGCAATGGGCAATGGCGGCTATCCCTGCCCGACGACAGCGGCTGGGGCGCGACCTCGGCCGAAGAGGGACAAACCATCACTCTGCATGTGCACGGCAAGGATGCCGACCTGGCTCGCCTGCTGCCGCGGCTGGAGACCATCGCCGAGGGCTTCTGCCGGCGCTACAACCCGCCCCCGCCCTGCCAGATCGACCTCACCCTGGCCGCCGACGCCGACCTGCTGCCCTTCACACCCGGCGGTGGGGCCTTGCCGCCCTCGCAATCCCTCGCCCGATTGCAAAACAGGGACAGCCTACGATGGGTGACTCAGTTGGGCGAGGACGCCGATGGGACGAATGGCCCTATCCCACTTCGCTTTCCTTCCCCACGCCTGGTGGGGCTGAATGGGCGCGAGCCGCACCCCTTGTGGTGGTTGGGCGTCAGTGAGGCCATTGGCGATGTCATCGCCCGGCGGGCGTTGGGGCCGGTTATCGGCGAAGCGCAAGCTGTGTTTACGGCATGGGCGGCGCTGGCCGGGGATGTGGCCATCTGGGCCGAGCGATTCAGCGAGGTCAGGCTGCCGTCGGGGGATGAAAGCGCCAGGCCGGCAGACCCGGCCGAGATCGGGCGCAACCAGCTCACGCCTCATCTCGGCCAGCGTCAGGCCGCCCGCGCCTTTGCCCTGCGCCTGCACGAACGCTTCGGCGAGGCCAAAACCCTGGCCTGGCTGCTAAGCCTGCGCGGGCAGACCCTGGCCGCCGCTTCTCCGGCCATCGACGACCTGACCATCGACCAACTGCGCCAGGTAGGGCGTGCGGGGAGCGACTGACAAGAGCATGATGGTTGCGCGGGCTACTTTCGCATCGATTCGGGCGATTTGAAGCCACGATTGATCGCCAGGTTGATTTGTTAGGAAGGTCATCGACCGTGAAACGTGAAACGTGAAGCGTGAAACGTGAAACGTGAGAAGACGTCGGCGCTTTTCACGCCTCACGCCTCACGCCTCACGCCTCACGCCTCACGCCTCACGCCTCACGCCTCACGTTCTATAACTGGCAACAGATCGATGACGGCCACCTGGGGCGGGCAACGGAAACGGAAGGGTGTCGACTCGCCCATCCCGCGCGAGACGAACATGCGCCCGCCGTTGGGCAGGTCATCGAACCAGCCGGAGGCATGGCGGCGGGGCAGCCGCGTGCCCTGCGTGTGTACGGCCCCCAGCCAGGGCAGCACCACCTGGCCGCCGTGCGTATGTCCCGAAAGCGCCAGCGCCAGGCCGGGCGGAGTCTGGTAGGCCAGGTCGGGGTGATGAGTCAGAAGCAGCACCGGCGCCGCGGATGGGATGCCGGCCCAGGCTTGCGCCAGGTCGGGCGCGCCCTCGATGGGGTCATCCACACCCGCCAGCCACAGGCCAGGCTGGCCGGGAATGGGAACGGCGGTGTTGTCCAGCAGGCAGACATCGTAGAGTTCGAGCAGGGCGCGCAGCTCGCGGGTGTCGTTTGCCACGCGGGCAAAGCGCAACCGCTCGTTGCGCAGGATGCGTAGCCCCAGCCCCACCACCTGGCCCACCCCCGCGCCGGCGGCTGCCAGCTTGCGCCGCAGCCCCCTCGCCGCCCCCACCGCCTGCCCAACGCCGCCGAAGAACCGCCCCCACGAGTATTCGGCGTAGTCGTGGTTGCCCAACACGGCATAGACGCCCAAGCGGGCCGGTGGCAACAGCCGCAGCAAGTCCTCGACGGCAGCCAGACCGGTATCGTTGTGCAAGAAATCGCCGGTGAAAAGAATCAGGTCCGGGCGCAGATCGGGCAGCAGGCGGCGGAGATGCTGCATCCGTCGCTTCTGCACCCAGTTTTCGGGGCCGAGGTGCTGGTCGGCCAGGTGCAGGAGGCGCAGACCAGCGCCCACGCCGCCCGGCAGGGCGATCTCGTAGCGATCCAGCCGCATCTGTGGCCGCTCGCCTGCCCAGGCGTAGCCGAGCGCCGCCGCCCCCGCCAGCCCCATCATCCCGATCAGCTTGCCTGTCATGATTGGCGGCCCTCCACCGCCGCCAACGCTCGCCGCGCCGCCTGGCTGATCCCCCAGTCCCGGCCGGCGGCCAGTTTGCGCAGGGCAGGTCGCGCCGCCGCCGTGCCAAAACGTTCCAGCCCCTCGACCGCAGCCAGCACCAGCCAACGGTTGCTGTCGGCCAGGGCGTCGAGCAGGGGCAGGGTGGCGGCGGGGTCGCCCAGGTCGCGCATGGCTTCGGCGGCGGCGCGGCGGACTTCCTGGCGGCGGTCGCTGAGCAGGTCGGCCAGCCGGATGAGGGTGCGGTCGTCGGCGCGGGCGATGAGGGCAGGGGCAGCGACGGCGCGGATGCGGGCATCGGCGGCAAAGGTGGCCTCGTAGAGGGCGACGTGGGCCTCCGGCTCGGCCCCGCGCCCGGCCAGGGCACGGGCAGCCTCGACCTGGGTTTCGCCGTCGCCGTGCCGCAGCAGATAGATCAGGCGTTCGGTGGGGAGGTCGTCCATGGCGGTAGTGTGTGGGGATGAGTTGTCCGGTGTCAAGTTGGGCTTCCAGCCGCGTCGGCTCCACTTTTCTCGGCGCCGATGTCGCCCGAGCAATTAACTCCCATCTTGGTCTTTCCGAGCGGGTCGATCAGGCGCTCCCTCACTTCGAGCAGCCAGCGAGGAGCCTGCCCTGAGCGCAGTCGAAGGGTCCCCCAAGCCGGAAGTTCACAAACAGCGACGACGAAATCAGCATTCTCCTCCGTTGGGGGGATTGCTTCACTTCGCCCGGCGAAAACATGCCGGACTCCGTTCGCAATGACTCGCGCCCTTGCCAAGGTGGCCGATGTCGAACCGCCGGAATTCGACCGGTTGTGATCGGATCCAAGAAAGCAAGTGCTAGACAACAAAACGCCCTGGTCGGATGACCAGGGCGTTTTCGGAACGAAATGAAAGGGGATCAGGCGGCGAGCTTTTTGCTCAGGTCGTCCACTTTGCGCGAGAGATCGGCGATCTTCTTGCCCAGTTCTTCCACATCGCTGCGGGAGGGGACATTCATGCGCGAGAGGATGCCCTCGACGCGGCCATCCAGCACGCCTTCGACCTTGATCTCGGGCTTGGGCAGTTCCTTTGGCCGGCGCTCGAACAGGTCGGTGATCATCTCGCGGCCGTCTTTCTCGGCGATCTCGCCGCGCTCGACCAACCGGCTGACGATGGCTTCGATCTCCTCTTTGCCCAGGGCGACGGTGCCGATGGCGGCCAGGAGGACATTGCGGACGACTTTGGTCACGGGGTTCTTGCCGTTCACTTCGGTGGCCTTCTCGACCACTTTCCCGGCCGTAGCCTGAGCGGTCTTGGCGGTCTTGGCGACGGCGGCGCGGGCGGTTTTGACGGTCTTTTCGGCGGTAGTCGGGGCGACAGCCGGGGCGATAGCCGGGGCGATCTTGGCGACCTCTTCGGTCACGGACTCGACGGTTTTGGCGGTTCTTGCAGCAGGCATCTTGGCGTCTCCTTGGCGCCCCACGAACAGGGGCGGTGTGGTTGATTGAATGGGGGTGTCGATACGAAATGACGCACTGCGTCATAACAGCGCCATCTTAGCACAGCGCGTCATGGCTGTCAAGACCCAAAATCCCCCCATCCCCCCACACGAAGAGATGAATGATCCGCTCATCCCAACCATCCGCCCATCCCAACCATCCGCCCATCTCCCCCCCCAATCCGCCCATCCCAGCCATCCGCCCATCCCCCCAATCCGCCCATCCCAGTAATCCGCCCATCCCCTCAATCCGCCCATCCCCCCACAATCCGCCCATCCCAGCCATCCGCCCATCTCCCCCCCCAATCCGCCCATCCCCCAATCCGCCCATCCTCCCACAAAACCGGCTGCCAGCCACGCCTTTGTGGAGGCAGCCATCAGGCGGCGCACCGCCTATGTAGCGAAGCATACCCCAGGCGGGCGGCGAAAGTCAAACGGGCCGGGTGCAATGTGCGGACAATCACCCGCTCCCTGCCCCGCACCAGCGTTCAGAGATCGTAGCGCCGGAACTGCGCCAAAGGCGCGGCCAGCATCCCCGCCACCGCCGCCTGGAATCCGGCCAGCACCTGGGCTTCATCGATGGTCAGCAACCGCCGCTGGCGCATCAGCCAGCGCCCCGCCACCATCACATCACACACATCGGCCGGCTGCGTGCACCACACCAGGTTGGCGACCACATCGTGCAGGGGCTGGAAGTGGGCGGCGGTCGTATCGACCACAATCAGGTCGGCGGCATAGCCGGGGGCCAGCACGCCCGCCCGCTCGAAGCCCAGGGCGCGCGCCCCGTTCGGCCCGGCCAGGTGCAGCGGCGTCGCCCCCGCCAAAAGGGTGGCGTCGCCCTGCGCCTGCCGCTGGCTGAGCACGGCCAGCCGCAGCTCGTGCCAGAGGTTCAGGGCCGTGCTGCTGCCGGCGCCATCTGTGCCCAGGGCGACGTTGACGCCAAGATTCAGCATCTCGGGCAGGCGGGCCACGCCCATGCCATATTTCATGTGCGTGCTGGGGCAGACGACGACGTTGACCTCCTCGCCGGCCAGGATGTCGAGGTCGATATCGGTGGCATGGATGGCGTGGGCGACGATGCTATGGGTCTCGAACAGACCGCGGTGGGCCAGGAATTCGATCGGGGTCATGTCGTGGGCGGCCAGCGACTGCAAGACCTGGGCGGCGGTTTCGGCGGCGTGGATGTGGATGCCGATATTCTCGCGCACGGCCACGGCCGCCGTGCGGGCCAGGAAGGCGTCGGGGCACTGGTAGGGCGAGTGGGGGCCAAAGAGGGCGCGCAGCCGGCCATCGGCGGCGCCATCATAGGCGCGCACGAATTCCAGCGTTTGCGGAATGGTGATGCCCACTTCTTGCTCGCCAGCGGCGCCGAACACTGCCCAGGCCAGGTTGGCCCGCACGCCCGTTTCCTCGACCGCACGAGCGACCTGATCCATGTGGAAGTAGTGGTCGCCAAAGCCGATCACCCCGCCCTTGACCATCTCGACAATGGCCAACATCGTCCCCCAATAGACCATCTCCGGCGTCAGGGCTGATTCCAGCCGCCAAATCCGCTCGTTGAACCAGCGATCGAGGGGCAGGTCTTCGGCGTAGCCGCGGGCGAAGGTCATGGCGGCGTGGGTGTGGGTGTTGTAGAGGCCGGGCATGAGCACGCGCCCGCCCAGGTCGATGACCTCGTCGGGCGTGAACCCGGCCGGCGGCCGGCCCACGGACACGATCATCTCGCCGCTGATGGCCACGCTGGCGTCGCTCAGAATGCGGTCGTGCTCGTCGAGGGTGAGGAGGGTGGCGTGGGTGAGGAGGGTGGCAGGCATGGCTCCAACTCTACCATCGATGGAACGGGGCGGACAAGTGGCGGGGGGATGAGGTGCATCCCTGGCCATCGCTGGCGGAGTCAGCACCCCCAGGTGCGGCTGGCGCAGAGTTGCCAACTTCTGCAAAGTTGGCAACTCTCGGGAATCAATACGCATTGCGGTCGCTGAACAGGCGAAACGCCGTCTGCACGCAGATCTTGAAATCGAGCCACAGCGACCAGTTTTCGATGTACCAGAGGTCGTACTTGGTGCGCTCGACGATGCTGGTGTCGCCCCGCAGCCCGTTCACCTGCGCCCAGCCGGTCAGCCCCGCCTTCTCGCGGTGCCGCTCCATGTAGCGGGGGATGACCTGCCGGAATTGCTCGACATAGACCGGGCGCTCGGGCCGCGGCCCCACCAGGCTCATGTCCCCGCGCACGACGTTGATCAGTTGCGGCAGCTCGTCGAACGAGATGCGGCGCAGGAGGGCGCCGAGGCGGGTTTTGCGGGGGTCGTTGGCCGTCGTCCAGCCGGGGCCTTGCTTTTCGGCGTCGCTCCGCATCGAGCGGAACTTGAGCATGGGGAAGGGCCGGGCGTCGAGGCCCATCCGCTCCTGGATGTAGAAGATGGGGCCGGGCGATTCCAGCTTGATCAGCAGGGCGATGAACAACATCAGGGGCGAGAAGAAGATCAGCATCAGCCCGCCGAAAAGGAGGTCGTAGCCGCGCTTCATCGACAGCCGCCACCCGCGCAGGGCCACGTCGCGCACGGTCAGCAGCGGCAGCCCGGCCAGGTCGCTGACCGAAACCTCGGTGGCCATGATCTGGAAGACGTCGGGGAAGACCTTGATGCTGACTTTCTCGCGCTCGCAGAGGGCGATCAGTTGCACGAGCTGGCGGTGCGAGCCTTCGGGCAGACCGATGACGACCTCATCGACGCTGTGCGTCTCGATGATGGCGGGCAGGTCGGCGGGATGGCCGAGGGCGGGGACGCCGACGACGGTGGGGGATTCGGGGTTGGTGTCGACAAAGCCGACCACTTCGTGGGCGATGCCGCCGGCGCTCTGGAGCTTCTGCACCAACATGCGCCCCACCTCGCCGGTGCCCACCACCAGCACCCTATCGCGGCCCACATGCCGCGCCTGCAGGAAGGCGAAGATGCGGGCCAGGAAGAAACGGCCCAGGCTGATGTAGAGGATGCTGAAAGCCCAGGCATAGACCGGGAAGGCCCGCGGATAGTTGACAGGTTCGGCCTCGCCAGGCGTGCGCAAGAAGAAAGCGATGCCGGCCAGGACGATGAGGTTGGCGATCGTCAGCGGCCCGGCCACCGCCGATAGGCTGTTGATCAGGCCCTGGGGTTGGCGGCGGTGGTAGCGCCGGTAGAAATAGAGGACGAGAAGGGTGGCGCCAATCAGCAGCAGCAGGTAGGGCGCATAGGCCAGCAGTCGGTCGACCGAATCGGGTTTGACCAGCCGTTGCAGGCGATGGGCGGTGAAAACGGCCGCACAGATGGCAACAATGTCCGTGGCCAGGGTGACGATCACGAAGACGAAGCGTGCCCGGTTCATGGTCGCACCCCTGCCGCCGGCGAGGCCGGAAGACGAGACCGCAGCCAGGTGAGGCCGACATCCACCCCGCCCTTGATGGCGATCCCGGCCAGGATCAGGGCGTAGAGCGGGAGCGGCGTCTGGCGGCGGTAGTGCTTGCGGACGAAGATGTGCATGGCCTGGTAGAAGGCATAGCGGACGCGCGGGTTGCCGCGCGAGGCGGCGCCCTTGTGATGAAGGACGCGCACCTGGGGATGATACCACACCCGCCAGCCCGCCGCTTTGATGCGGTAGGCCCAGTCCAGGTCTTCGCCGTGCATGAAAAAGGCTTCGTCCAGCAGCCCGGCCTGGACGATGGCCTGGCGGCGGACGAGCATGAAGGCGCCCACCACCGAATCGACTTCGGTTTCCTGGTCTTCGGGCAGATAGGTCAGGTTGTACTGGGCCAGCCGCCTGCTGCCGGGGAAGAGTTTGCTCAGGCCCAGGCCGCGGTAGATGAACGAGGCCGGGCTGGGGAAGGAGCGACGACAGGCTTTGTCGAGGCTGCCATCGGGCAGCACCAGTTTGGGGCCAGAGGCGCCCAGGTCGGGCCGCTGATCCATCAGGTCGAGCATGGCGGCCAGGGCGGTGGGGGGGAGTTCGGTGTCGGGGTTGAGCAGGAGGGCGTAGCGCGGCAGCCCGGCCGGGTCGGCCATCTCCCCAAAACCATAGCTGCGCAGGCCGATGTTGTTGGCATAGGCGAAGCCGCCGTTGCGCGGGGCGGCGATGGCGCCGGCCTGCGGGAATTCCTGCCGCACCATGTCCAGGCTGCCATCGGCGCTGGCGTTATCGACGACGGTGACATGGAAGACAAAATCGCCTTCGCTGGCAAAGACCGAACGAAGGCAGGTGCGGAGCAAATCTCTGGTGTTGTAGCTGACGATGACGATGGCCAGGTCGAGCATGCGTCGGTGGATGGGATGGGAGTGTAGGTTCGGCTCTATTTTAGCATCGGGTGGGGGGATGGACAAAGGGACGGCGGTTAGCGGTGGGGGCGAGGTTGGCGTCGCCAGGGGTCGAGAGCGAGACAAGGATTCAGTTCGCCAGCCTCATGCTACTCGAACAGCGACAGCTGCTGAACAGGTGGTTCTGGCTGGCTGGGAAGGACGGCAAGAATCCTGTCGGCCGGGGCCTGGGCCAGTTCGCTCGGCTCCAATTTGTGCAAACCACCGCCGTACACCCGACCTTCGGCCAACAGCTCGTGGGCGCCGATCTGGTTGAGCGCCTGCCACAGTTTTCTCGATAGGCTGGCATCTCGCGCCAGCGCCTGGGCCAGGGCAGCCTTTGGATAGAGCAGGAGGTAGACATTAGCAGCAGTGGCCTGCGAATGATTGAGGATGAAGCGAAATGGACGGCCGTTCCTGGCGTCGCCCCGGCCGATGTAGGTGCATACGAAAGGAGTAGGGGGGCGGTCCTCCTGCGCATACCAGGGAGTGCGGTGACGGCACAAGTAGCGACCGGCCACATCGGGCTTGCCGCTTTGCAGGTAGCGCCAAAGCGATGGATATCGGGTCTGGATTTCATCCTCTGGCAGGCGGCAATCCAAGAGGAAGAGGGAGCGTTCGATGGCAGGGTTGCCATCATGGTCGGTAATCACTTCGTCCGCGGCCAAGAAGCGCGGCCCCGGCAAGATCGGTCGGAAGCACTCCATCGGCAGGCCGAGCGAGGCGATGCGGTCTTTGCTGAGGATGAAGAATTGATTGCCACCGGTGGCAATCCCGCGTCTGATCGTGAAAAGGTCGCCCAGGGTGACGCCTTTGTTTGCCTTTCGCCCTTCGGCCAGTGGGAAACGCGTCCATTTCGGCTCCTGGCTGAGCAGGGAGGTAGGAATCTTCCTGGCGATTCTGGGCGCCGCTACCGAGCCGCCAAAGGTAAATTCGACCTGGTGTTCGGGCGGCGGCGCGGTATTGCGCAGCCAAAGCACCGCTGACGAAACCAGGGCGTCCTCGAATTGCACCTCTGCCGGGTCAAAACGATGGATGCGTAGCAGGGTGACACGATCCAGGAGGTGATGCTGGATGGCCTTGCCATAGTTGACGCCCATGAACTCGCTGGGGATCAGCCAGGCAGCGATGCCATCGCTTCTCATCCACCCGTGCGCCAATGCCAGGAAATAGCAGTAAAGCCCAGACAATCCAGAGAGCGATAGCCCGGCGCGCTGTGCTGCCAGATGATGCAGCCGCGCCTTCTCGTCGGCGGCGAGATGGTGATGGCGGACATAGGGGGGATTGCAGATGATCAGATTGAAGCGGCCGGCGTCGGTTTCAGGGGCCGCAGTGCGTGTGAAGTCAGCCAAATGCACTCGAAGTCCTGCCGCCGACCATAGCCCCTGCGCCGGAATGCCGTAGTGTGGATCGAGTTCGTAGCCCTCGGCGGCTTCGATCCGGTCAGGGCTGGCGCTGTGACGAAGGGCCGAGAAAAAGGCGCCGGCGCCGACGGCCGGATCTAGAAAGCGGAGCGGCGCGCTCTGCGGCAGCAAAGTGATGGCATACTCGGTGATGTGGCAGGCGAGTTCGAACGGTGTAGCAAACTGCCCCAGGCGGTTTCTCTCGGCCTGGGTTTTCTGGCTGTCAAGTGCAGCCTGCACGGTCTGACGTTCTTGTTCAAGTTGGTGCAATTCGTTCATCTCTACAACCCAAATTGCTCCAAGTCATCGAGGCGATGCTCCCAAGGCCATGATCGTCACCTCACTCGTCTCTGAACGCGCCCTCATAGCCCTGGCCCCGCAGCCACACCCGCTCTTTCGCCGTCAGCGGGGCCGTGGCCAGCAGGTCGGGGCGCCGGGCCAACGTCCGCAGCAGGGCCTGTTGCCGGCGCCAGGCGTCGATCTTGGCATGATGCCCGGAGCTGAGCACCTCGGGCACAGGCCAGTCGCGAAAGACCGGCGGGCGCGTATAGTGCGGGCCTTCCAGCACACCGGTCGCATGCGAATCCATGGCCGCCGAATGCTCGTAGCCGAGCGCGCCCGGCAGCAGCCGCACCACCGCATCCACCACCACCAGCGCCGCCGGCTCCCCGCCCGACAGCACATAATCGCCAATCGACAGTTCATCCGTGGCCAGATACTCGCGCACCCGCTCATCCACCCCCTCGTAGCGGCCGCAAATCAGCATGAAACGCGGCAAGGCCGCCAACTCCTGCGCCGCCGCCTGGGTGAACACCCGGCCCTGGGGCGTCAGCAGGATGACCGGGCAGATTTCCTCGCCCCGCACCGCCTCCACCGCCGCAAAGAGCGGTTCCGGCTTCATCACCATGCCGCCGCCGCCGCCGTAGGGCGCATCATCGGTCAGCTGGTGCTTGTCGGTGGCGTAATCGCGGATGTTGTGCGCCCACACCTCCACCAGCCCGCGCTCGCGCGCCCGTTTGATGATCGAAGCATCGAACGGGCCGTTGAATAGCTCTGGAAAGATGGTGAAGATGTCGATGCGCATGGGTTTCGTGGTGCGTGTTTCGTGTTCCGTGGTGCGTGTTCCGTGGTGCGTGTTCTGGGGGGCGGGGTGCGGGCGCTGTTGGCTCGCCAATCATAGCCCAGTCGTAGCAGCCGCCCAAATCGCCCTGGCTGCGCCTCTGCCGCCTGCCGCCGGCGGCCCACACCACACCCTCACCCCCGCCGCTTTCTCCCTTCCCAATCGCACCCATTACAATAGCCCTCCCCCCTCCCTGCGTCCCTCCGTCTCCCCCTCCCTGCGTCCCCCCTCCCTGCGTCCCCCCATGCCCCTCCGTCTGCTCACCCTCTGCCTCCTCATCCTGCTCCTGGCCGCGTGCAACCCCCAGGTCGAACCCACCCTGCCGCCGCCCACCCCCACCAGCAGCGCCCCGGCCGAGACGCCGGCTCCCACCGCCACCCAGCCGGAACCCTCCCCCACCCTGCCCCCGGCCACAGCCACCCCCGCACCGCCGCCCACCCCGGCCGCCATCTTCGTCGGCCTCAGCGCCAACATCCCCGCCGAGCTACGCGGTCAACTGGAAACCGTCTTCGGCCAGCCCGACCTCCTGCCGGGCGGCCAGACCGTGGAGAAGCAAGAAAGCGCGGGCGCAGGCGCCAACTTCGTGGCTTTTGCGCCCCTGGCCGCGAGCGAGGGTGAGAAACTGGCCGAGCGCGTCTACGCTGTCGTCGCGCCCTTCGCCACCGTGCGCGACGAGATCACCCTGGACGAGTTGACAACGCGCTGGTCGGGCGCAGGCGATGGCTCAGTATTCGCCAGCGAAGACGCCGCCCTGGCCCTCGGACCCGTCTTCGCCAGCCTCCCCGCCCAGATCGTCCCCGCTGCCGACCTACCCGCCCGCCTGGCCGCCGAACCGGGCAGCCTGGGCATCCTCCCCTTCGAGGAACTCGACCCCACCTACAAAGTCCTGGCCGTCGATGGCGTCAACCCGCTCGACAACCGCCTGCAACCGGAAACCTACCCCCTGACCGTCGCCCTCGCCCTCACCGGCCCCGACGCCGCCGAACTGGCCCCGGCCCTGCGCGCCGCCATCGCCCCCGCCACCAACCGCGACCCCAGCCGCCTGACGGCCCTGGTCATGACCGGCGTCACCGCCATGTCGCGCGGGACGGCCAAGAAAATGGAGGAAAAAGGCTACACCTATCCAGCCCAGGTCATCTCCGCCACCCTCGCCGCCGCCGACATCACCCATGTCAGCAACGAAGTCCCCTTCATCGACGGCTGCAAGGTCAACGACACCTACATGAACCTGGTGCTGTGCTCCGACTATCCCTACTGGCAGGCGCTGCAGGCCATCGGCACGGACATCGTTGGGCTGAGCGGCAACCATGTCAACGATTTCGGTCGCGATGGGGCGCGGGAGTCGCTGCAATTCTACCGCGACCGCGGCATCCCCATCTATGGCAGCGGCCTGAACGAGACCGAAGCCTGCCAGCCGCTGCTGTGGGAAGACCACGGCAACACCTTCGCCTTCCTGGCCGCCCTGGCCTGGTGGCCGGATTCGGCCTGGGCCACCGCCGACAAACCCGGCGCCTGCTATTTTTATGACAACTACGACCCGATCATCGCCCAGATCGGCGAATTGAGCCAGACGGTGGATATCGTCGCCGTCGAGCTGCAATACCACGAAACCTACAACCCCTGGCCCATCCCCGAACAAGTGGAGGAATTCCGGGCCTTGCGCGCAGCCGGGGCCGACATCGTCACCGGGGTGCAGAGCCACGTCCCCCAGGCCAGCGAACCCTACGGAACCAGCGATGCGGGCGGGCCGGGCATCATCAACTACGGCCTCGGCAACCTCTTCTTCGACCAGATGCAGGATTGGGACACCCGCACCGAACTCATCGCCCGCCACACCATCTACGACGGCCGCCTGCTCAGCACCGAACTCCTGACCACCATCCTCGAAGATTTCGCCCAACCGCGCTGGGCCACGCCCGCAGAACGGGCCGACCTCCTCCGCCGCGTCTTCGATGCCGCGCCCAAACGCCCCGCCGCTGGTCAAAGCCAACTGCCCTCGGCCCGCCCCACCCTGGCCCCGCTGGCTGAACCGGAGGCAGCGACGCCCACACCCGAAAGCGCCCCGGTCACAACCACCGTCCCCGCCGCCACCACTGCCTTCCTCGCCCAACCCACCGCCCTCCTGGCCTGGCCCACGCCCTCCCCAGCGCCAGAGGACCACTACCTACTCGGCCGGCCCACCGCCCCCACCGCCAACCAGATCCCCGGCCCCATCTACACCTTCGGCGACACGCAAAGCGGCCGGCGGCGCCCGCATCATGGCGTCGATGTCCCCAACCCGCTGGCCACCCCGGTTCTGGCTCCGGCTGATGCCACCATCTACTACGCCGGGCCAGACCAGCCCCCGCACATCTTCGGCCCCCGCCCCGACTTCTTCGGCAACACCGTTGTCTTCCGGCTGGATGCCGTCTGGCGCGACCAGCCGGTCTACGTCCTCTACGGCCATCTCAACACCATCGCCGTGCAGACGGGCGAACGCGTGACGACCGGGCAGCCGGTGGGCGCGGTAGGGATGACCGGCATCGCCATCGGCCCGCACACACACATCGAGGTGCGATTGGGCAGCCCTGATTTTGGCAACTCCCACAACCCCGGCCTCTGGCTCAGGCCGCTGGCTGGGGCAGGCACGGTGGCCGGACAGCTGGTCACGCCCGAGGGCCGCGCCTGGACGGGGCTGAACATCCTCCTCTACCGGCTGGAGGAAGGCGGCGCCCGGCTGGTGCGGGTGCTCCCCACCTATGCCAACGACCCCGACCTGCGCCCCGACCCCGAATGGGCCGAGACCTTCGTCGGCGCCGACCTGCCTGCGGGCGACTACGAGCTGGCCTTCAAGCTCCTGGGGAAGGTCTATCGTGGCCGGCTGACGGTGGAGCCGGGCAAGACCAGCTACCAACGCTTCGTCGTCCCGGCGTAATCAGGGTACGCGGATAAACGCGGATGAACGCGGATATTTTTTTTCTTGGTTTCATTCGCATTTCTCCGCGCAAATCCGCGTACCAATTGCAATCATATAGGCTTCTATCCGCGTTTCTCCGCGTTCATCCGCGTACCAATTGCAGTTATATAGGGTTTTATCCGCGTCCCTCCGCGTTCATCCGCGTACCAATTGCAGTTAAATAGGGTTTTATCCGCGTCCCTCCGCGTTCATCCGCGTACCACAACCAACTCAATTGCCTGAGCCGCGTGTTCGGCCCCGCCCAGGCCGGCCATCTCGGCCGCCCACCACTCGGCGCTGGTGCAAAAGGAGGGGTCGCCGAGCAACTGCGAGACCAGCACCGGCGCGCGGGCCAGGTCGAAATCGGCCGGGCGGACGCCATAGCCCACGCCTGCCTGCGTCACGCGCCCGGCTTGGGGCAACTGATCGCCGGCGTGGGGAACGACGATCTGGGGCAGGCCATGCACCAGGGCGGCATGGGTGGTGCCGACCCCGCCGTGGTGGATGATGGCCGCCAGCCGCGGGAAGACGGCGCCGTACTCGACCCATTCACTCACCCGAACCCCCTCCGGCAGCCCGGCCGGCCTGGCCCCGCCCCGGCCCAGCACCAACCACGGCTGCGCTCCGGCTTGGATCACGGCCCCGGCGGCAATGCGAAAAAAGGCATCGTCATGGTTGAAGGTCGAACCCAGGGTGATCAGCACCAGAGGCGGCGCGGATTCCGGCGCGGGAGACGCCAACGCCGAACCGCCGCAGAAAACCGTCTGCTCGCCCACCGCCGTCAGGTCGGCATACCACCCGCGGCAGAAGAAATCGAGATGCAGGTGGGGTGAAGAAGGCGTCCCGCGCGCCCGGTCCCAGTAGTCGCCCGCGACCCCGGCCATCTCGCGCAGCCGGGCGATGGCCTCTGCGGCCGGGCCGCGAATAGCGGCCGGGGGGCCGGGAACGGCGGCTGGGGGGCCGGGAACGGCGGCTGGGGGGCCGGGAACGGCGGCTGGGGGGCCGGGAACGGCGGCTGGGGGGAGGGCCGGACGGCCGATCACCACCAGCGGCAGCCCTGCTCTTTCGGCCAGGAGCGCGCCCGCAGCCACGAACGGCTCGATCAGGACGGCGTCGGGGCGGAAGCCATCCGCCACGGCGCTGAATGCAGCCAACGCCGGCCCCACCGCCTCGGTTTGCAGCCACACCGCCAGCCCACGCGCCCGTCGCACCTGCTCGCGTTCCTCGGCCCCAAGATCCGGCGGCAAGGGCGGCAGGTGGCCGTGCCAGCCGGTGGAGGCAACGGCGACGAAACGCACGCCCGCTGCAACCACGCTTGCCGCCACCTCCGGGCCGCTGGCCCACAGCACCTCATGCCCGCGCCGGGCCAGCGCCGCCGCCGTCGCCAGATAGCCGCCCCAATCCAGGTGGCCGGGGAAGGGATGGGAGAGGCAGAGAAAGCGCAAGGGAAGAAATGCGGATTCGGATTGCGAAATGCGAAATCCGTCGCTCACGTCGTGCGGATGTCCATGACTTCGACGCTGAGGTCGGAGAGGATGTCTTCGACCTCGCGCTGGGTCATGTCCCGGATCTTCATCATCACCAGTTCCGTGTCAGGGTCGGGTGTGCCGACTGTGACCATGCTGATGAAGATGCCGCCGGCATTGGTGATGGCATTGGTGAGGTCGGCCAACATGCCGCGCATCTCCGGCACCAGCAGCGTCACTCGCACCCCGCGCTGGCGGGCGCCCATGGCCTCGACCGCCAACCGGAAGAGGTCGGTCTGGGTGATGATACCCGCCAGATGGCCGTCGACCATCACCGGCAGCGAACTGACCTTGTTATCGGCCATCACCCGCGCCGCCTCCTCGATGGGCATGTCGGGCCGGGCCGTGGCCGGGTTGCGCACCATGCAGTGCTTGACCGGGCCTTCGCCCATGAGGTGATGGGCATCGACGATGCCCACCAGTTTCTCGCCCTCCATCACCGGCACGCGGCGGAAATCGGAGACGGCCAGCAGCTGCCGCACCTCGGCCACCGTGCAGTTCGATTGCACGGTAACAACATTTTGGGTCATAAAATCGCTTACAAGCATGGTTTCCTCACAAAAGGGTAAGTTCGGATTGCGAATTTCGGATTGCGAATTTCGGATTTCGGACTGCGAATTGCGCCTCACGTTTCACGGAACACGTTTCACGCCTCACGTTTCACACCTCACGTTTCACGGAACACGTTTCACGCCTCACGCCTCACGTTTCACGGAACACATTTCACGCCTCACGCCCCGAACGCATCTTGCGCCAGCTCTGGTCGGGCGGTGACGATGCCATCGGCGCCCAGGGCCAGCAGGCGGCTGATCTCGGCCGGGTCGTCCACGCCGCTGAAGAAGATCTTCTGGTTGAGGGCGTGGACGCTGGCGATAAAACGCGGGCTATCATAGCGAAAGCGACCGGCCCTCACCGGCGTCTCGTAGACATCGCCCAAAGCACGGTGCAGGCCGATCAGCCCGAAGCTCTGCAACAACGAGAAGGTGCGCAATTCGTTACGGCCAACGACCGTGGCCACATCAGGCGAGAGGCGGCGAAAGCGGCGCAGGACGTCCTCGTGTGGGCTGCCCACGATCACCCGATCCTGGGCCTGGGCAGCGATGATGGCATTGGTGAGCCGCTCCGCCGCCGCCAGGGAGTCGTCCTGCAAGGCGATTTGTAACCGTGCGCTGGGAAAGGCCGCCATCACCTCGGCCAGAGTCGAAAGCGTCACGCCTTTGCTGCGGTAGGGATAGGTGATGCCGCCGTCGGGGATGAAGCGAAAACCTGCGTCCAGGGCCTTGATCTGGGCCAGGGTCAAGTCGCTGACCTTGCCAGCGCCGTCGGTGGTGCGATCGACCGTCTCATCGCGCAGGACGATCAACTCGCCATCGGCGCTGAGCCGGACGTCGAGCGCCAGGACATCGGCGCCCAGGTCGAGCGCGGTCTGGAAGGCGGCCAGGGTGTTTTCGGGTGCCAGGGATGCCGCCCCGCCTTGCGCCACCAGCATGGCCTCGGCGGACTGCAAGGCCGGGCGGCCGGCGCGCGGGGCCACGGTGATGGCCCGGTGCAGGCTGAACATCAGAAAGAAGATGACGACCGAGGCGAGCAGGCGCAGAAAGATGTCGCGGCTCATGGGCAGATTATAGCACCGATCATGTCGCGATGCGTTATCGACGCAGCCTCGTGGCCCGAACCGGGCGGAGTTGGGCGCGGGCCGGCGCTGCCTCAGCGTTCAGGGCTGCGTCAGGCGCAGGACGACGCTGGAGGCAGCGGGGATCTCGACGTAGGGAACGTAGTCGGCGAAGCCGCCGGCCGGCGTGGCCGTGAAGGCGGCAGGGTTGGCCGGGCCGAGGATGACTTCCACGTTCAACGGGCCGCGGAAGGGGCCGGCGGCCAGGTTGAGCTTGTACAAGTCCGCGGTCAAGGGGCGGGGATGCACGTTCACCAGCACCAGGAAGGCCTCGTCCTTATCATAGCGCAGCAGGCTGAACAGCCGCGGCGTGCCCGGATCGATGATGGCGGTGGCGCCGGTGCGCAGGGCGGCGTGGCTGGCCCGCAGCTGCAGCAAGGTGCGATAGTGGTTGAGCAGAGAGGCGGGGTCGTTCTGCTGCAAGGCCACGCTGCGCTCCTTCCAGTCGGACGCCGGCGCGCGCCAGGGGAAGATGTCGGAGAAGCCGACCTTGACCGTGTCGCTATCCCACTGCATGGGCCGGCGGATGTCCTCGTCCGGCTTGACGCCGGTCATGCCGATCTCCTCGCCGTAGTAAAGGAAGGGAATGCCGGGCGAGGTGAGCAGCATCGTCGCCGCCAGTTTGGCCCGCTCGTCGTCCCGCAGTTGTGAATTCACCCGATCCTGGTCGTGGTTGGTCAGGAAGGTGGCGTAGCGGCCTTCCGGATAACTGTCCATCACGAATTGCAGGTATTGCAGGGTGGAGTTGGCGATGGGGCCTTGTGCAGCGGTGATGAATTTCGCGGCCAGGTCGAACTCGAAGGCGCTATCCAGTTCGTTATCCAGATAGGGGATGATGTTGGCGGTATCGGTCCAGGCTTCGCCGACGGTGAAGGCCTCGGGCTTGAGGCTGCGATAGAAGGCGCCGAAGTCTTTCAGCCAGGCGTGCGTCTGCGGCGAGTTCTCCTGCACCGCGCCCATCTCCACATAGTGCCGCACCGCGTCCAGGCGGAAGCCATCCACGCCTACCTCGGCCAGCCAGAAGCGAATGACATTGTAGATTTCGTCCCGCACCGCCGGATTGCTCAGGTTCAGATCGGGCATCTGGTCCCAGAAGATGCCGTAGTAGAAGCGGCCGTTGCTGGCTTTGTGCCACACCGGCTGCCCCCAGGGGCCGCGGAAGCCGGGGTTGTCATCGCTCCACACATACCAATCGGCGTAGGCCGGGTCGCCGGCCAGGGATTTCTGGAACCAGGGATGCTGGATGCTGCTGTGGTTGATCACCAAGTCGATGATGACGTGGATGCCACGTTCATGGGCCGCGGCCACGAACTGGCGGAAGTCGTCCATGGTGCCGTACTGCGGGTTGATGCCGTAGTAATCGGTGATATCGTAGCCGTGGTAGCTGGGCGAGGGGTGGATGGGCATCAGCCAGAGGCCGGTGATGCCCAGATCGGTTGTGGTGGCCGGGTCGCCATCGTTGAGATAGTCCAGTTTCTGGGTCAGGCCGCGGAAATCGCCGATGCCGTCGCCGTCGCTGTCGTAGAAGCTACGCACGAAAACTTCGTAGAAGATGGCGTCTCGCCACCACGCTTGATCGGTCTCCGCCGGCGGGGGCAGGGCGGCGGCGGGCTGGGGCGTGGGCGTAGGGGGAGGCTGGGGCGTGGGGGCGATGGCAGCGGTGGTAGGCGTGGCCGGGATCGCCGTCGCCGTTGGCGCTTGCGCCCGATTGCAGGCAGTCAGCAGGAGGGTCAGGAGCGCGATCAGGCCGATGTCAAATGCTTTGCGATGCATGGGGTGTGTTCTCATGGGGTTGGCAGACCAGGTGGGGGGCGGATCAGACGAGAATGGCCCCGGTCTGCGGCGGCAAGGTCAGGCGCAGCCCGCCGGGGGCCGCGCTTGCGCCCGGCCCGCCCAGCAGGTCGCCCCCCCGCACGCCCTCCGCCGCCGGCAAAACGAGCTCGCGGGCGGCGAGGCCGGCGTTGAGGGCGATGATCAGGCTCTGGCCGGGGAGATGGCGCTGGTAGGCCCAGGTTCCGGCTCCGGCGTCGAGATGGAGGGTGCGGCGGCGGCCCCTGCGCAGGGCGGGGTAGGCCTGGCGCAGGTGCACGAGCGTGCGAAAATAGGCGGGCAGGTCGGCGGCGAGGCCGGCATCCCAGTGCATGGGCTGGCGAGCTTCTTCGAACAGGCCCTTGCCGTCGTAATGGGTGGGGCGCTGCTGCGTCACGCCCGCCTCGGTGCCGTAATAGTTGATGGGGTGCCCGGCCAGCGTGTAGAGCACCAGCGCCCCCAGCTTCAGCTTCGCCCGCTCATCCCCGGCCAGGAACAGAAAACGGTTCATGTCGTGGTTGTCGAGGATGGTGAGGCGGTCGCAGGCGTCGCCGAAATAGGCTTCGTGGCCGTCGAGATAGGCGACGAAGCGATCCAGCGGCCAGCGGCCGTAACCGAAGGTCTGGCGCAGGGCCTCGGCCAGCAGAAAATCGATCATGCCGTCGAAGGCGACGGTGAAGGTGCGTTGCAGGGGGGCGTCGTTGATCACCTCGCCGAACAGCCAGGCGTCGGGCCGGGCGGTCTTGCAGGCGCGGCGGAAATCGACCCAGAAATCGAGGGGCGGGCCGTAGGCAAAATCGAGGCGGTAGCCGTCGAAGCCCTGGTTCAGCCAGTGACGGGCGCAATCGAGCAGGTGCTGGCGGGCGGGGCTGCCCAATCTCAGGTTGAGCTTGGGCATGGTCTTGACCCCGAAAAAGCCTTCGTACTCGTCCGGCCAGCGTTTCCATTCGTACCAGTCGTGATAGATGCTGCCCTCGTCCGCCTGCGCGGCCAGCAGGGTGGGGTGCAGATGCGACCAGTGGTTGGCCACGAAATCGAGGATCAGGCGCAGGCCGTGGGCGTGGGCGGCGGCGATTAACCGGTCGAGGTCGGCCTGCGCGCCCAGCCGCGGCTCCACCTGGTAGAGGTCGGTGGCGTCGTAGCCGTGATGGCTGGGGCTGGCAAAAAAGGGCGAGAGCCAGAGGGCGTTGTAGCCCAGGCCCTGGATGTAGTCCAGCTTGTCGATCACGCCCTGGATCGTGCCGCCGTAGTAGCCATCGAGACCGGCCGGTTGCTGCCACGCCCTGCCGTCGCCGGGATAGAAGCGGTCGAGGAAGACGTGGTAGAGTTGGGCGCTCTCGGCCCAGGCTGGCGCGGGGAGGTCGCTGACCCAGAGGGCGAAGTTCGTGGCGGCCTCTGCCGATTCCGCCTGGTTGTCGGCAAAGACCCAGCGTTCCGAACCGGCGACGCCAGCGGCAAGGCGGTAGCGGAGGAGGGTGTCATCGGGCTGGCCGGGCAGGATGGCCTGCCAGCGTCGCACCACCTGCCAGTCCACCTGATCCCACGCGGCCACGGTCTCGGCCAGGTCGATGGCCGCGGCCTGGCCGGGCGCGGGCGCGGCCCCATCCAGGGTGTAGAAGACCCGCACCCGGTCGTAGGGCAGCGGCCCGGCGGTGGTGGCCTGCAGGGTGATCGGCTGGCCGGCGCGCGGCCGGGCCGGCGCGACCTCGGCGAAGTGCCGCACCCCGCTCAGGCGGCGGCGATGCTCCGCCAGCCGCTGCTCCGGCAGCACATTGTCGCCGAACATGAAATCCTGGATGATGGGTGGGGGCATAAGGGGTTCCGGGTTCCGTGGTGCGTGTTCCGTGTTGCGTGTTCCGTGTTCCGTGGTGCGTGGTGCGTGTTCCGGGTTCCGTGTTGCGGGTTCCGTGACAACCAGAGGCCAATGACTGACTACTGACCACTGACCTCTGACCTCTGACCTTCTGACTACTGACTACTGCCCCCTGACCACCACCGCCCCCTGCGCCGGCAGGTCGAGGACGAGGGGCGCGGCGGGGAGGGGCGCGGCGGCGTGCGGCCAGACCGGGGTGTAGGCGGCATGGCCGAGCAGGTCGGCGGGCAGTTCGATGCGGGCTGGGGTGGAGCCGGCGTTGAAGGCGACGATCAGTTCCTCCTCCCCCAGCCGGCGGCGGTAGGCCAGCGCCTGGCCGTGGGCGTGGAGGAAGGCGACATCGCCGGTGCGCAGGGCGGGGTGAGCGTGGCGCAGGGTGATGGCGGCCTTGTAAAAGCCGAGCAGCTCGTTGTCCCAGCTGTCAAGCTGATGCCAGGGGAAGGCCCCGCGGCAGTGCGGGTCGCTGGCGGCGGAGAGACCGACCTCGTCGCCATAGTAGACGCTGGGCGCGCCGGGCATCGTCATCTGGCAGAGCACGGCCAGCTTGAACGCGGCCCTGTCCTCGTTCAGCAGCCACAGCGCCCGCGGCATGTCGTGGCTGTCGAGCATGTTCATCTGGGCGAAATGGATTTCCCAGTCGTAGAGCGCCAGCATGGCCTCGATCTGCCGGGCGAATTCGGCGGCGTCGATGTCGTACAGGGTCACGTCCGGGTGCACCCAACTGCGATTGAGATTGCCGGCGCCAAAGAAGCTGAGGATGGGGTTGGTGATGATGTAGTTCATCACGGCGTCGAACATGTCGCCTTGCAGCCAGCGCCGGGCCTCGTGCCAGATCTCGCCGACGATATAGGCCTCGGGGTTGACGCCCTTGACGATGCGGCGGAACTGGCGCCAGAACTCGTCATCGTCGATGTCCGCGGGCACATCCAGCCGCCAGCCGTCGATGCCGAACTCCAGCCAGTGGCGGGTCACATGAAAGAGATAGTCGCGCACGCCGGGGTTGTTGGTGTTGAATTTGGGCAGCGTGGGGTGGTCCCACCAGCAGAGATAGTTGGGTTTGAGCTTGCGGCCCTCGGTATAGGCGTGCAGGGGGAAGCCGGTGACCGTGAACCAGTCGATGTAGGGGGAATCGGCGCCCTGTTCGAGGATGTGGTGAAAGGCCCAGAAGCCGCGGCCGCAGTGGTTGAAAACCCCATCCAAGACGATGCGCAGGTCGCGGGCGTGGGCTTCGTCCAGCAGCGTGCGCAGGGTGGCGTTGCCGCCGAGCAGGGGATCGACCTCCAGGTAATCGTAGGCGTTGTAACGGTGGCAGGAGGCGGCGGCGAAAATAGGGTTCAGATAGATGGCGGTGATACCGAGGTCCTTGAGATAGTCGAGTTTGTCGGCGACGCCGTAGAGGTCGCCGCCCTGGTAGCCGCTGTTGCGCGGCGGCGAGCCCCATTCCTGGAACTGGATGCCACGGGCGTGCTGCATGCGCGGGCTGCGGGCGAAGCGATCGGGAAAGATCTGGTAGAAAACGGCGTTTTTGACCCAGGTGGGGGTGGCGATGGTCATGGTGGGTGGGGGATTGGGGATTGGAGATTGGAGATTGGAGATTGGAGATTGGAGGACGCACTACGTCAAAGGCCGCCGGGGGTGAGGCCGGAGGGGACGGCGGCGGGGGTAAGGTGGGCCAGGTCGCGGGCGGTGGGGCTGGTGAGGGCGTCGAGGAACTGGATCAGGTCGGCGAATTCGGCGTCGGTCAGGGCCACGCCATCGCTGGGGATGGGGGTGTACCAGCGCAGGATGGCGGCCTGCTCCTCTGGCCCGTTGTGAAGCGCCAAGGCCGGCTGGAGTTGGCTCGGATCATACGCCCGCAGCCCTGCCGCCGGGTCGAGGTGGTGGCGGATGACCGCCGGCAGGGTGGCATAGGCGCCGTCGTGCATGTAGGGCGCAGTGAGGGCGACGTTGCGCAAGGTCGGAGTGCGAAAGGCGTAGCGGTCGCAGTCGTTGCCGGTTTCACGGGCGCGGCCCAGGTCGAAGGGCTGCTCGCGGCCCTTGCCGTCGCCGATCTGCGGCACAGCCAGGTTGTGGAATTGCTGGTCGCTGAGTAGGCCGCCGCGATGACAGGCCGCGCACTGCGCCTTGCCATAGAAGAGCAGCGCCCCCCGTTTGGCCGCAGCCGAGAGCGCCCCCCGCTCGCCGGTCAGGTAGCGGTCGAAGGGGCTGTCGTCGAAGGTTAGGGCCACGGTCTCGTAGGCGGCGATGGCGTTGGCCGCCTGCACCAGGCTGAGATCGGCGGCGGCCAGGCCGGGGTAGGCGGCAGCAAACAGGTCGCGATAGCCGGGGATGGCCAGCAGCCGCTGCATCAGCGCCTGCCAGACCACCCGTGAGCGGTAATCGTCGATCATGGCCAGCTCGTTGCGCTGGCCGAAGATGTCCACCTCCCCGCGATGGCCGCGCATCTCCTCGCGCGAGGTGACGGGGAACATGGCCTGGGCGGCCAGGGCGCTATCCAGCCCGGCGGGGAGACGGTCGCTGGCGGGGGTTTGCAGCCGGCCGGCCGCATCCACGAAGACGCGGCCATCCCAGAAGTGCACCCGCCAGTCGCGATAGCCGAGATCGAAAATCGGTTGGGCGTTGCGGGGGATGAATTCGCGGATGCCTTCGGGGTCGCGGGCGGTGGCCAGGCCGCGACCACCGACGCCGATGGAGACGGCGAGGGCGTCGCCGGCGCCGAAGGCGGGCAGATGGCAGGTGGCGCAGGCGATGTCGCGGTTGCCGCTCAGCTCCGGGTCCCAGTACAGCGCCTCGCCCAGGGCCACGAGCGCCGGCGCGGGCGGGGCCGGGGCGGCGAGCGGGCGCACGCCGGCCTGCTGCATCTGGTAGGCCAGGCGAGCGTCGGGGCCGGGCGCGAGACGAGCGGGCAGACCGGCGTCGCCGGCCAGCGAGAACAAGCCGGCAACCAGAGCCAGGCCGCCGGCCAGCGTCCAGGCCCACCGCTGCCGGGCGGAGCGACGCCACAGCATCCCGGTAAGGGCCAGCAGGGCCGCCAGCAGGAAGAAGGGGTCGAGCCGGGGCAGGGTCAGGCCGCGGGCGGCCACGGGCGCGGCGGGGGTGAGGACCTCCAATGCGCCCTGGTAGACCAGGCGATAGCGCCGATCCGCCGGCACATTCCCCAGGGTTTGCTCACTCCCATCCGGCCAGCGCACCCGCACCTCGGCGCCGTCGGCAGCGCCGAGGCCGAAATAGAGGGCCAATTCGTTGCCCGCGCCCACACTGGCCCCGGCGATCACCTCCTGCATTTGGGTGGCGCCGTTGGTGGTGAGCGTCACGCGGGCGCCCACGGCATCCCGGTTCACCGGCCCGGCCCCCACCAGTTCCAGGGCCAGCCAGTGATGGCCGAGCGTCTCCCCGCCCTGGTTGCGGTAGAGGCGATAGCCCTCATCCATATTGCCCACCAACAGATCGACCCAGCCATCGCGGTCATAGTCGGCGCTGGCAGCGCCGATGCTCATGCGCACATCGGTGGCTTCGGTCTGGCAGGTGGCGGCGGCGAAGCTGCCATCGCCCTGGTTGTGGAAGAGGCGGTTGGCGGCCACATCGCGGTGGTTGGTCGTATCCGATACGGCCAGATAGAGGTCGCGCCAGCCGTCGTTGTCGTAATCGAGGAAGAGCGCGCCCCAGGCGATGGCGGTGGGCGCTTCCACCCCGGCAGCCGCAGCCACATTGCTGAAGACGCCCCCGTCCTGCCGCAGCAGGGTCATCGGCCCCACGTTCGAGAAATAGAAGTCGATATCGCCGTCGTTGTCATAGTCGCCGGTAGCCAGGCCCATGCCGAACACCCTGGCGTCGGCCCCAACCTTGCCGGCGATCTGGGTGAAACACCAGCCCTTGCAGCCGGGGCCGTCGTTGCGCCACAGCTTGTTGCCCACCGGGTTGACGAAGGCGTCATTGACCAGATAGATGTCGGGGTCGCCGTCGTTGTCGAAGTCGGTGAAGCTGGCTACGAACCCGGCCCCGGTCAGGCCCCCGCCCAGATAGTCGCTGACGTCGCTGAAAGTGCCGTCGCCGTTGTTGCGATAGAGGCGATCGGGGTCGCCTTCGAGCTGGCGACCGCATTTGGGATAGCACGACCAGTTGGCCACATAGAGGTCGAGCCAGCCGTCCTGGTCGAAATCGCCCCAGGAGGCGGTCTTGCTGTTGGCGCTCTCCCCGGCCAGGCCCGCCGTCAGCGTGACATCGCTGAACCCCCGGTCCTGGTCGTTGTGAAAGAGCGTGTTCTGGCCCCAGGCGGCCACGAACAGGTCTTTCCAGCCGTCGTTGTCGTAGTCGGCGAAGATGGCGCCCTGCGAGTAGGCCTGGGGCAGCGCCACCTGTCCGGCCAGAGCCGAGACGGTGAAGGTCCCATCGCCGTGGTTGTGGTAGAGGGTGTTAGGGCCGGCGGGGTCGGTGACGTAGAGATCGATCCAGCCGTCGTTGTCGTAATCGCCCCAGGCCTGGCCGGCGAACATCTCGATGCCGGGCTGCCGGTTATGGGCCAGGCCGGCGTCGGCGCTGACATCGCGAAACGACAGCGCCGGCGCCGGCTGCGCGTGGGAATGAAGATAGCCCTGTTGCAGCAACAGGGCTATCGACGAGAGAAGGATGAGCAGCTGGACGAAAAACGCCCGCTTGACTCGCGGGATGCCGAGTCGGTTCATTAGAGGACGATGGACTTGGTCAGCCTTTGACGGCGCCAGTGGTGAGGCCGCCGGCGATCTGATCCTGCAGGGCGATGTAGATGATCATGATCGGCAGGGCGCCGATGAGGGCGCCGGCCGCGAACACGCCCCATTTGCGGTCGAACTGGCCGGCTGTGAAGATCTGCAGACCGACCATGAGGGTGTACTGGCGTACATCGTTCAGCAGGATACGGGCAAGGATGAAGTCGCCGTAGGTGCCGATGAAGGAGAGGATGCCGATCACGATCAGGATGGGCCGCAGCAAGGGCAGCAACAACCGGGAGAAGATCTGCCAGTTGCTGGCGCCATCGACCATGCCCGACTCATCGATATCGCGGGGGATGGTGTCCAGGAAACCCTTCATCAGCCAGATGTTGATGCCCATCGCCCCGCCCAGGTAGACCAGGATCAGGCCGGCATGGGTGTTTAGCCCCAGCCGTGGGATGATCTCGCCAGTCTGGAAGATGATCAGGAAGATGGCGACCAGGGCCAGCAGGTTGGGGAAAACCTGGATTAGGAGGATGGCCTTGAGCATCGTCACCCGCCCGGCAAAGCGCAGGCGCGAGAAGGCGTAGGCCGCCATTGTGGTCAGTGAAAGGGTGAGGACGGTGGAGATCGTGGCGATCTTGACCGAGTTGAACAACCAGCGCCAATAGTAAAGCTCGCCGAAGTTGAAGTTTGGATCCTTGTTGAATAGACGGAGGAAGTTCTGGAAGTTGGCGTTGTTGGGGATGATCTTCTGCGTGGCCAGGGAGTTAGCCGGGTCCAGAGCAGCGGAGATGATCCATAGCACCGGGAAGATGGAGAAGAGGATCAGGAACAGGGCGATGAGCAGGCGGATGGCGACGCTGAAGCGCTTCTGAAATGCCTGCGACCCGAACAGTTTTGGGCTGCCTGCGACTTGACTAGACATTTTCGCTGACCTCCTCCCACATGTTGGTGAAGCGGAATTGGAGCATGGTCATGGCCCCGACGATGATGAAGATGACGATCGAAATGGCCGAAGCAAGGCCGTATTGCACGCCGCGCCCGCCCGATTCGAACGCCAGTTTGTACACGTAGCTGAGCAGGATGTCGGTATGCCCGGCCTGAGTGGAGGCGCCGGCGATGGGCGGGCCGCCGCTGATGAAGAGGTAGATGAGGTTGAAGTTGTTGAAGTTGAAGACGTAGGAGGCAATGAGCAGGGGGCCGACCGCCACCAGCAGCAACGGCAGGGTGATCTTGCGGAAGCGATGCCAGGGGCTGGCCCCGTCCACAATCGCTGCCTCGTACAGATCGGCAGGAATGGATTGCAAGGCGCCGCTGGAGATCAGCATCATGTAGGGGTAGCCCAGCCAGAGGTTGACCAACAGCACCGCGGCTTGCGCCCAGATGGGTTCGGTTGTCCAGGGAGGGCCTTTGATGCCGAACCACTGCATGAGCATGCGGTTGACAACGCCGAATTCAGAGTTCAGCATCCCCCGCCAGATCAGGATGGTGATCAGAGCGGGGATGGTGTAGGGGATGAGCAACAGCGTGCGGATGAGCTTCTTGAGGGGAAAAGTCTTGTCATTGAACATGATGGCAATGGCAAGGCCCAGGGCGAAGGTGGAGAGCACGCTGATGGTGGGGAAGATGAAGTTCCAGATGACGATGCGCACCAGGGGGCCGCGCAGGGCCGGGCTGGTGACGAAGGTCGTGAAGTTCTTGAGGCCGACCGTGGCGCGGTAACCGGGTCTGATCGCCCGGCCATTGACCGTGGTGAACGTGCCTTCGACGTTGTTGTAGATATCGCCGTTCGACTGGTCGGTGATGGCGTCGGTTGCAGGGTCGTAGAGGTAGCGGGGCTGCAGTTCCGCCGCCTCGCTGGGAGAGCGGATCTGCACCAGGTCCTCACCTTCGGCCCCGAAGCGCACCGTAGGCAGCACCTTGTCGGCGGCGGCAAGCAGGGTATTGAGTCGAGTGTAGTCCTCGATGGTGGTGGGAATGCCCTTTTTGTCCGGCTCGCCGATGCCAGGATCGCCCGCTTTGGCAGGGACGATGGACTCATCCTGTCTGGCCAGGAAGGTGGCGCCGGCAGGGTCCACCAGCCAGAGAGCGTAACGGCCATCGTCAGAACGGTAGGCCGTCCAGGAGAAAGATCTGCCGGTTTCAGGCAGATAGGTCTCCTGGGCAATCACGGCCAGGGCCTGCTCCTTGGTCAGCAGGTGCCCATCTCCATAGTTGGTGAAGGCGACGTAGATGGTGAAGAGGATGGGATAGATGGTGAACAGGACAAGAAAGGCAAGCCCCAAGGCCATCCAGCGATAGGGATAGGCCTTTTGCAGCAGAAAAATCAGGTTGATCATCAAGGCGATGATGATGAGCACGACCGCCAACTCTACGAATCCATTGGCGAACGCGTTCCGAACGAACCAGATCACCCCCCCATCGAACACTGCCAACAGAATCAGCCGGATCAGGACGGCGAAGGTCGATTCCGAAGGCCCGCGGATGCCCCATGTGCCACGCGAGGTTTTGGGCGTCATGACTGCCATCCTCCTGGTGAATGAACGAAGACCGGGAGATGCTCCCGGTCTTCGTGGTGGTGGGGTTTACTTGACGTTGATGGTCAACAAGTTGGTGGCGGGGTCGAAGGAGAAGCTGACTTCGCCATCGGCCGTGAGGCTGAACTTGTAGTTGTCGCCATCCTGCTTGCCTTCCATGCCGTAGTTGAGCGTCCAGGCGCCGTCCATGGCGACTTTGGCTTCGTAGTCGCCGGCGGCCAGCTTGAAGGGGCCGCTGGTGAAGAGGCCATCGTCGCCCTTGGTCATGGCAGTGGCTTCGCAGTCGGGCTGCCAGTCGCCGGGGCAGCCGGCGGCGGCCTGATAGGAGCCGGGCACGTTGACCATGCCGGCGGCGGCGCCGGAAATGAGGCTGCGGATCTTGGTCCCGGCCGCTTTCATGGCGGTCTCGGCATCCTGTTTGCCATCGCGGGCCAACACGACCGAGTCGTTCCAGTTGCCCCAGACCGAACCCATGGCGGGAATGGCGGGCATCATGGTGGCGTTGGCGCCGGCCTTGCCGATGGCGGCCAGGTCGGGGTCATCGGTGGCTTCGAGCACGGGCAGGAAGGCGGAGGGGCGTCCACCCGCCTTGTACAGAGCCTGCATCGTCTCCTCGGTGGCCACGAACTCGGTCAGGAAGGCCTGGGCCAGGAGGACGTTCTTGCTGAGAGCATTGATGAAGAAGCCCTGAGTGCCAGCGAAGGGGAAGCCCTCGCCCGCGGGGCCGGCGGGGAAGTTGGTGATGGCGTAGGGCACACCCGACGCGCGGATGCGATCCAAGGCCCAAGGGCCAGCCATGAGGAAGGGAACTTCACCGGTCTCGAACAGGGCGTGGTTGTTGGCCCAGTCCCAGTCCTTGGGGAACTCACCGGCAGCGACGCCATCGGCCAGGAACTTGACGCCGGCGATCATGCCTTCGCTGTCCACGCCCAGGTCTTGGGGATCCCAGTTGCCGTCGGCGTCGCGACCGAAGATGTAGCCGCCGAAAGCGGTGAAGAGCGGATAGGCGTCGTAGGTGGTGCCAGTGACGGCCATCACATAGGTGGTCTTACCCGCATCCATCAGGGCCTTGCCCACGGTCATCACCTCGTCCCAGGTGGTCGGCGCCTTGGGCACCAGGTCGGTGTTGTAGAAGAAGGCCATGTTCTCGGTGGCGTAGGGCATGCAGTAGAGCTTGCCGCCGAAGGTGCAGGCAGCCAGGGCGTTCGCGGCGAACTGATCGGCCTTGTCGCCCAGGTCGACTTCGGCCAGCAGGCCGTTGTCGACCAGCGTGCCCGCCTGGTCGTGGGCGATGACGATGATGTCCGGGCCTTCGCCGACGGGGGCGGCAACCTGGAAGTCATCGCGGATGGCGGACTTCAGCTCGACCACCAGCTCGATGTTGTAGGCAGCCAGGAAGTCGGGGGCCAGGGCTTGCAGGATGGGGGCGCGGGTGTCATCGGCCCAGATGCGCAGGGTGCCGGCTGGCGCAGGCGTGTCGGTGGGGGCTGGGACGGGGGTGTTGGTGGGGGGGGCTGCGGTGGGAGGAACGGGGGTGTCGGTCGGCGCCGCTGCCGGCGGCTCGGTGGGGGGTACGGGGGTGGCCGTGGGGGCGGCGCCGCCGCCGCATGCGGCCAGCACCAGGGCGGCCATCAAGACAACGAAGAGAACCAGATAGGTTCGGCGAAACATAGTCTTCTACCTCCTGAGTAGGGTTGAGAAATGGGGTTGGGGAAGACAGAAATTCGAACAGAACCGGGCGCTAGTTCGGCGCCGGCCCTGTGGAATCACGGATGATCAGCTTGCAGTCGAAGGTGCTTTGTTCTCTAGGCATGCCTCCTGTCTGGATACATTGGATGAGAATAGAGGCGGCTTTGGCGGTCATCTCGGCGTAGGGCACATAGAGCGTGGTCAGGGCCGGGTAGGCGTGGCTGGCCACGAGTGATCCGTTGGTGCCCACCACCGAGACGGCCTGTGGGACGGGTATGTTGCGTTCGTGTAAGGCTCGCAGGATGCCAACGGCCATCAGATCGTTGGCGGCATAGTAGGCGGTCGGCGCCTGATGACCAAGCCGGGTCATCCGCTGCACGGCCTGATAGCCGCCATCCTCGGCGAAAAAGCCGAAATCGACCCATTCTGCCAACGGCTGGATCTCGGCCTCGGCCAGCGCCTGCCGGTATCCGCCCAAGCGTTCGATCGTGACCGAAACATCTGGGTCGCCGCCCACATAGGCAATGCGGCGGTGGCCAAGCTGGACGAGATAGCGGATGACCTCAGCAGTATAGCAGCGATCCTGCGAGTCAACCCAAGCGATGTCAGAGGAAGTATCGGGCCGTCCCATGACGACAAAGGGGATATGATAATCGGTCAGCGCCCCCACCACGTCCACGTCCAGCCGATTGCTGAGGACGATGACGCCATCGGCCTGCCGCGAGCCGACGATATCGTAGACCTGCGTCACCTCGTCCATGTGGCCGCCGCTACCCCCCACCAACACCCTGAAGCCATATTTGTAGGCCACTTGCAGCAGCCCCCGCATCACCTGTGGGAAAAAACTGTCCTCGAAATAACCATCGTAAACATGCGGCACCACCACCGCCACCATGTTCGTGCGCTGCAGCGTCAACGAGCGGGCAATCGCATTAGGCTGAAAGCCCAGCGTTTCGGCGGCTTTCAGCACGCGGTCGCGGGTCGAGTCGCTGATATGCGGCTTTCCAGAGAAGACCCTGCTGACCGTGCTGGGGTGGACGCCCGCCTGGTCGGCGACATCGCGAATGTTGGGCATTGCCTGCGTTTACAGCAATCGAAGATCGGGGTGAAATCTGCAACCGTTTGCAGACCACGCTCATTCTAACGGCAACCGGTTGCACTGTCAAGGATGGTATTTCACATTTCCACATTTTTGACAGCGCCGAAACGATTGACTACTGTTCATCATCAGCCAATCACCAATCACCAATCACCAATCACCACCTCCCCATGCCCCTCACCTCCCTCCCCACCCGCGGCGTCCCCAAACCCGACCTGCTGGCCGCCATGCAGACCGCCCGCCAGAGCGACATCCGCTGGCAAGAAGGCAAAGCCTTCAGCCTTGTCTTCCTGGGCGGTGAAGATGTGACCGAGGTCGCCAAAGAAGCCTACAACCTCTACTTCTCCGAAAACGGCCTCAACCCCGGCGCTTTCCCCAGTCTCCGCCGCTTCGAGACCGAGGTCATCGGCATGGCGGCCGGGCTGCTGGGCGGGGACGAGAACACAGCCGGGAACATGACCTCCGGCGGCACCGAGAGCATCCTCATGGCCGTTAAGACGGCCCGTGACTGGGCGCGCGCCCATCGGCCCCACCTCCACCGCCCAGAGATTGTGCTCCCCCTCAGCGCCCACCCTGCCTTTGACAAGGCCGCCGAATACTTCGACCTCAAGATCATCCACACGCCCACCCGCCCCGATTCCCGCGCCGATGTGGCCGCCATGCGCCAGGCCATCGGCCCAGAGACCATCCTCCTCGTCGGCTCGGCCCCCTCCTATCCCCACGGCGTCGTCGATCCCATCGCCGAGATCGCCGCCCTGGCGCAGGCACACGGTTGCCTCTGCCATGTCGATGCCTGCGTCGGCGGCTTCTTGTTGCCCTTCGCCCGCAAGCTCGGCTATCCCATCCCCGCCTTCGATTTCTCGGTCCCCGGCGTCAGCTCCCTCTCCGCCGACCTGCACAAATACGGCTACGCCGCCAAGGGCGCCTCGCTCATCCTCTACCGCGAGGCCGGACTGCGCCGCCACCAGCTCACGGCCTACACCGACTGGCCGGGCGGCATCTACGCTTCGCCCACGATGATGGGCACACGTCCGGGCGGGGCCATTGCCGCGGCCTGGGCGGTGATGAACTATCTGGGCGAGGAGGGCTATCTGCGCCTGGCAAAGACGACGCTGGAGACGGCAGCCAAACTACGGGCCGGCATCGACGCCATCCCCGGCCTGCATGTGCTCAGCGACCCCGATATGAGCGTGATGGCCATCGCCTCCGACAGCCTGAACGTGTACGAAGTGGCGGACGAGATGACCCTGGCCGGCTGGCACCTCGACCGCCAACAATTCCCGCCCAGCCTGCACCTCACCGTTCATTACGGCCATGCGGCTGTGGCCGATGGCTTCCTGGCCGACCTGGCGGCCGCAGCCAGGCAGGCGGGGCGATTCAGCCTGCGGCGGAGCTCGTGGTCGCTGCTCCAGCGCCTTCTCGCCTTCCTCCTGCGGCTGCTGCCCGACCGTTGGCTCAGCCGCCTGACCGCGCGGGCCGGGAGATTGCTGGGGGGCGGCGGTGGGCTGCCCGGTCGCTCGGCCCCGATGTACGGGATGATGGGCCAGCTGCCCAATCGCGGCGACCTGCGCGAGCTGGTGCTCGACCTGGTGGAGGGCTTTACCCGGCCGGTTGGAAACTGATCAAGAGTTGCCAACTTTTGAAAAGTTGGCAACTCTGAGGGAGCTCACGGCGCATCGGGATGCGGGCCGAAATGCTTGAGCATGACGATGGGGTCGGTGGCGCTGGGGTTGGAAATGACTACGCCCGCCTGCGCCGCCGACGCCGAGACGAAATACTCGTCGTGCGTCAGTTGCCCAAAACGAATCAGGGCCGGCGTCTCCACCGGCCAGACGCCCATCCGCCCGTGCCCCTGCATCATGATCATCCCATACGGCCCGACATCGCTGATCGCTACCGTGCGCCCAGGCAACACCGTCAGCTCTTTGGCGGCAAAGTAGGGGTTGCCGTAGGTGATCCAGGTCTCGCGATAGCCCTCGGCCGCCATCTCTTCCTCCGGCTTCACCGGCAGCGGCGGCCGGAAATGCGCCGCCTTGAAATGGGGGTTGACATTCGCCTCCCAGTCGATCAGCGAGAGAATGAAGTCCAGGTCGTGCGCGAATGCGGGCGGAACGTTCTTCACCAGCAAATCCCAGCCGATGGGCGTCTCGTTGACCAATGATTGGAACATGGCGAAGACATCGCTGGCCCATTGCGGCTCGTAGGTGCACAGGCTGCCGGGAGCATGCAACACACCCGCCGGCACATACCAACCGGTTCCTCGCTCCAGCCGATACGCCTTGGAAAGGTCGGTGATGTGGTTGTCGCCCTCATTCCAGATTTCCAGGCAATGGCGCACCTGGTCTTTCGTCGTGCCCGGCTCCAGGCCAAAATAGGTGTAGGGCGCATCGGCGCCGTAGTTGTTCACCTGCGGCGGGAAATAGTAGGCCTCGGGCTTGGGCTGCATCCCCACCAGCCGGGCGTGTTCCTCCATTTGGTGCAGATGGTGCGGCAAGGCGCCCTTGTTATCGAAGAACTTGGCGTAGATCGGCCAGGCATGATACGCCTCCCACAGGGTCTCGCCCAGCAGCCGCGGCCCCAACTCGGCCACGGCATCTTTGAACAGAACTCTGCGCGGGCTGGCCTGGTCACCAAAAACCACATAGCTCAGCCCCTCGTCGGCTGTGGTCAGGGGGCCGTTGTCGGCTTTGGTGGTGGAGGAGAACCAGCGTTCGTCGATGCCGCCGCGGTGAGCGCCAAAAGCATAGTAATCGTTCGGGTGCAGCTTGATACGTTTGCCAGGGATGCAGAACGAGCGCGGCACCCAGGTGGGGGCCAGCCGCAGGATGCCTTCGCCCTGCTCGAATGCTTGGGAGATCATTTTGTCCTTCCTAACGACTAAAGTCGTTACTACGGGATGGTGCTTGGGTAGGGAAGAGAAACGACTGAAGTCGTTACTACGGGATGGTGCTTGAGTAGGGAAGAGAAACGACTGAAGTCGTTACTACGGGATGGTGATTGGGTAGGGAAGAGAAACGACTGAAGTCGTTACTACGAGGGGGTGATGACGGCAAAGCCGATGCCATCGCCCTTGCGGTCGGCCACGACATGGTCGCCGTCGCGGATGGCCCCTTGCAGCAACTCCAGCGCCAGCGGATCCTGCACCCGCCGTTGCAACACGCGCTTCAGGGGGCGAGCGCCATAGGCGGGGTCATAGCCTTCTTCGATCAGCATATCCTTGGCCGCGTTCGTCAACTCGAGCGTGATCTGTCGCTCGGCCAGCATCTTGCGCAGACGGCCCAACTGAATCTCGATGATCTGCTTGAGATGGTCGCGGCTGAGGGCATGGAAGATGACGACATCATCGACCCGGTTGAGGAATTCGGGCCGGAACGCCGCCCGCATCGCCTCCATCACCCGGCGCTCGACCTCTGCCTGCACCGTCGCCACATCCAGGATGTACTGGCTGCCGATATTGCTGGTCATGATGATCACGGTGTTGCGAAAATCGACCGTGTGACCCTGGCCGTCGGTCAGCCGGCCATCGTCCAGCACCTGCAACAGAACGTTGAAAACTTCGGGGTGGGCCTTTTCGATCTCATCGAACAGCACCACGCAATAGGGACGGCGCCGGACGGCCTCAGTCAGTTGGCCGCCTTCCTCGTAGCCCACATAGCCCGGCGGCGCCCCGATCAGCCGGGCCACCGTATGCCGCTCTTGATACTCGCTCATATCGATGCGCACCATGCTGTGTTCATCGTCGAAGAGGAACTCGGCCAGGGCGCGGGCCAGTTCGGTCTTGCCCACGCCGGTGGGGCCGAGAAAGATGAACGAGCCGAGCGGGCGGTTGGGGTCCTGCAACCCGGCCCGCGACCGTCGCACCGCCGCCGCCACCACCCCGATGGCCGGGTCCTGGCCCACCACCCGCTGGTGCAGCCGCTCCTCCATCGCCAAAAGCTTGGCCACTTCACCCTCCAGCAGCTTGCTGACGGGGATGCCCGTCCACTTGCTGACGATGGCAGCCACCTCCTCGGCATCCACCTCCTCCTTCAGCAAGGCGCCGCCGGCCTGGAGGGCGCGCAGCCGCGCCTCGGCCTGGGCCAAGTCGCTCTCCACCTGGCGCAACTGGCCGAATTTCAGTTCGGCGGCCTTCTGCAGATCATACTGGCGTTCGGCCTCCTCGATCTGCACCCGCAACGTGTCGATCTTCTCCTTCTGGCCGCGCACCTGGCGGATAGCCTCCTGCTCGCTCTGCCAGCGGGCCGTGAGCTGCGTCGATCGCTCTTTCAGATCCGCCACCTCTTTCTCCAGACCCTCCAGCCGCTCTTTGCTGGCCTTGTCCTTCTCCTTCTTCAGCGCCTCGCGTTCGATCTCAAGTTGCATCATCGCCCGGTCGATCCCATCCAACTCTTGCGGCTTGGAATCGATCTGCATACGCAGGCGGCTGCCGGCCTCGTCGATCAGATCGATGGCCTTGTCGGGCAGAAAGCGGTCGCTGATGTAACGATGGCTGAGCGTGGCGGCGGCGATCACGGCCGGGTCGGTGATCCGCACGCCGTGATGCACCTCGTAGCGTTCCTTCAGCCCGCGCAGGATGCTGATCGTATCCTCGACGCTGGGTTCACCCACATAGACCGGCTGAAAACGGCGTTCGAGGGCCGAATCCTTCTCGATATGCTGGCGATACTCGTCCAGCGTGGTGGCCCCGATCGTGTGCAATTCCCCGCGCGCCAGCATCGGCTTGAGCATGTTACCGGCGTCCATCGCCCCCTCGGCCGCGCCTGCCCCCACCAGCGTGTGCAACTCATCGATGAAGAGGATGATCTGGCCCTCGGCGGCGGTGATCTCCTTGAGCACCGCCTTCAGCCGTTCCTCGAACTCGCCCCGGTACTTGGCCCCGGCGATGAGCGCGCCCAAATCGAGCGCAATCAGCCGCTTGTCCTTCAGGGTGCTGGGCACATCGCCCTTGACGATGCGTTGCGCCAGCCCCTCGACGATGGCCGTCTTGCCCACGCCCGGCTCACCGATCAGAACCGGGTTGTTCTTCGTCCGCCGGCTGAGGATTTGCACGACGCGGCGGATTTCCTCGTCGCGACCGATCACGGGGTCGAGCTTGCCCTTGCGCGCCTCGGCGGTGAGGTCGCGACCGTATTTGGCCAGGGCCTCGTACTGCGCCTCGGGATTCGGGCCGGTCACACGTTGGCTGCCCCGAATCCCGGCCAGCGCCTGGACGATGGCATTGTAATCCACGCCAAAGCGCGCCAGCAGCCCGCGGATCGACTCCGGAGCCGAGGGCGCGGCCATGGCCATCAGCAGATGCTCGGTCGAGGTGTATTCGTCCTTCATGCTCTGGGCGATGCTCTCGGCCTCGTCCAACAACGAGTTGACCCCGCGGCTCATGCCGACCTGGGCCGTGGCCCCAGTCGCACGCGGCTTTTTGCCCAACGCCTGGGTCAGCGCCTGCGACAGGCCGTGGCTATCGACGCCGATCCGTTCCAACACGGCCGGCACGACGCCGCCCTCCTGCCCGACCAGGGCGCTGAGCAGGTGTTCGGGGTCGATGGCGGGGTGATCATAAGTTTGGGCCAGCGTTTGCGCCTGGACGATGGCTTCTTGGGCTTTTTGGGTGAATTGGTCGCTGCGCATAGAAAAATCGTCTCCTTCCAAAACCGCATTGGTCAGTTGGCGGCGTGAAACGCGGTTGTACTACTAAGTCTACGACAAGGCCGTTAGAAAAAGATTAGAAAAGTATTGACGCTTTGTATGATCCTTTTCATGACTCCGCCCCTGGCTGCCAGGGTAGCCGCCCACTCGTAGGGTATCGCACCAGCCTGGGATCTCCCTGCCAACCCGCTCCCGTGTCGCCCCCCCCGTTGCCGGTAGCTGCGCTTAAGCCTCCATCTCCAGCGCATACACCCGCTTATCCTTCAACGCCCCCGTCGGACAGACGCCAACGCAGTTGCCGCAGAAGACGCAGGTCGTTTCGGGCATGGGGCGGTCGAAAAAGGTGGCGATGGAAGTATCGAAGCCGCGATGGTCGAAGCCGAGGGCAAAGGTGAATTGCACATCCTCGGCGCAGGCCTGCACGCAGCGCCAGCAGAGGATGCATTTGTCGTAGTCGCGCACGTAGAACGGGTTGTCGACTTTGACTTCGCCATGCTGTCGGCGGGCGGCGTCCTCGCCAAAGCGACCGGGATCGGCATGGTGCTGCGCCATCATCTCCTGGATCTCCGGCGCCTCGCTGAGATCGACGGCCGAGCCAAGCATCTCCAGGATGGTGCGGCGGGCGGTGTGGACGCGGTCGCTGTCGGTGCGGATGCGGGCGTTGGGCTGGACTTTGGCCACGCAGGCCGGGACGAGCGTGCGGCTGCCCGTCCATTCCACCACGCACAGGCGGCAGATAGCGTTGGCGGTCAGGTGGTCGTGGTAGCAGATGGTGGGGATGTCGATCCCGGCCGCCCGCGCCGCTTCCAGCACGGTGCTGCCCGCCGGCGCCAGCACCGATTCGTCGTTGATGATGATGTGGACTTCGTCGGTCATGGGATGGTTGGGTTGTGGAGGTGCGACGCACCTGGAAAACGCCCGAACTCGCCGCTGGCCTCATCATAGCCAAAGCGGTCGAGGGCGGTGAGGATGGCGCTGGAGGCCGTCTGGCCGAGGCCGCAGATGCTGGCATCGGTCATGGTCTGGCCGATCGCGCGCAGCAAGCGCAGGTCGCCAGGCCGGGCATGGCCAGCAGCCAGACGGTCGATGATCTCCATCTGGCGCTGGGTGCCGAGTTGGCAGGGGTAGCACTTGCCGCAAGATTCGTGCTTGAAGAAATGGGCGATGCGCTTGAGCACGGCCTTCATATCCACCGAAGTGTCGAAGACCATGACCACGCCCGAACCGAGCGCGGCGTCGATCTGGCGCAGGGTGGCGAAGTCGAGGGCCACATCCAGATGTTTGGGCGTCACGAACATGCCGGCGGCCCCGCCCAACAGCACCCCGCCCAACACGCCGCTGCCGGTCACGCCGCCGCCAAAGCCGTAGATCAGTTCTTGCAGGGGTGTGCCCATTGGCGCTTCCACCAGGCCGGGGTTGCGCACCCGGCCGGAGAGACAGTACAGCTTCGGCCCCGGCGAGTTTTCAGGCCCGACCTGTTTGAACCAATCCGGCCCGCGCAGCACCATCGGCAACACGCACAGCAGCGTCTCGACATTGTTGATCAGCGTTGGCCGGCCAAACACGCCTGCCTGCGTGGGGAAAGGCGGTTTGAGACGGGGGAAGCCGCGCTTGCCCTCGATGCTCTCGAATAGCGCCGTCTCCTCGCCGCAGATATAGGCCCCAGCCCCCTTCCGCACCTCGATGTCCAGGTTGTAGCCCGCATCCAGCAGGTTGCGGCCCAGATAATGTGCGTTGTAGCAGGCATTGACGGCGTTCTGCACCCGCGCCATGGCCAGCGGATACTCGCCGCGCACATAGATGTAGGCCTGTTCCGCCCCGACCATGAAGCTGGCGATGATCACCGCCTCGACCAACGAGAAGGGGTCGCCTTCCATGATGAAGCGGTCTTTGAACGTGCCCGGCTCCGACTCATCGGCATTGGCGATGACATACTTCGGCCCCGGCTCAGCTGCGACAGCCTTCCACTTGATCCCGGCCGGGAAGGCCGCACCCCCGCGCCCTAGCACCTGCGCCGAGCGCAAGTTCTCGATCAACTGCCCTGGCCCTAGCTCCAGCGCCCGCGAGAGCGCCTGGAAGCCACCGTATGCCTCATAGTCGCGCAGGCTGGCGGGGTTCACCTTCCCCAGGCGGGCGGTGAGGATGGGTTGATAGCTCATGCCGCACCTCCGAGCAAGGATGCAACTTCGGCGGGCGTGACGCGGCCGTGCGGCTCGTCGTCGATCATCAGGAAGGGCGCCTGCTCGCAGCGGCCCAGGCAGGGGTGGATTTCCAGCGTCGTCGCCCCGTCGGCCGTCCTCCCCCCGCCCTCGTCCAGCCCCAGCTGCCGGGCGCAAGCGCGGACGATCTCCTCGCTCCCCGCCAGATAGCAGGCCAGATCATCACACACCCGCACCATCTTTCGCCCCACCGGCTGGTTGTAGAAGAGGGCGTAGAACTCGATCACGCTGTGGATCTGCGACAACGGCACATCCAGGCTCTCGCCGACCTGGGCACAGGTGGCGGCGTCCAGCCAACCGGTCACGGCCTGGACCTCGTGCAGGCAGGGCAGCAGATAGGCCCCGCCTTTGCCCCGGTAGCGGCGCAGGATGGCCTGGATGGCCAACGCCTGTTCGGGGCTGTGATGGGACGGCGGCAGAGGGGCGACGTGGGCGATCGCAGTGGAAGTTCGTTTCATGGCGGGCGGCATCGGTGCGACGAAGGTAGCGCATTATAAACGCCAACCCACGACGGCAAAAATGTTCGCCCGCGCCCCCCGTTTTTTCCCGGCGCACCCCCTGGGTAAGTGGTTATTGGTTATTGGTTATTAAGGCCGCTCAGCCAATAACCAATAACCAATAACCAATAACCAACAGCCATTGCGTATTGCGTAGAAGGATACGCAACACGCACCACGCCCTAGAACAACCCCACCACCTTCCCCGTCTCCAGGTCGAGGTCGACATCGTAGAACACCGGGCGGGTAGGCAGGCCGGGCATGGTGCTCATCTCACCCAGCAGCGGGTAGAGGAAGCCGGCGCCCACGCTGGCGCGGATATCGCGCACCGGCACCACGAAGCCCGTGGGCGCGCCCTTGATCGCCGGGTCGGTGGTCAGGCTCAGGTGGGTCTTGGCCATACAGATGGGCAGCTTGTCGAAGCCCATGCGGGTGAAGGCCGCGATCTTGCGCTCGGCTTCGGGCAGATACTCCACACTGCCGGCGCCGTAGATGTCCTTGGCGATGATCTCGATCTTCTCTTTGATGCTGAGATCGAGGGGGTAGAGGAACTGGAAGTTGCTCGGCTTCGCGGCGGCGGCGATCACCACCTTGCCCAGTTCGACCGCGCCGGCGCCGCCGTCGGCCCAGTGGCTGGAAGCCACGGCATCCTCGGCCCCCGCTTCTCTGGCTACCCGTCGCACCAGGTCGATCTCGGCCTGGGTGTCGTCCTTGAAGCTGTTCACGGCCACCACCACCGGGATGCCGTAGCGTTTGGCGTTGCGGATATGCACCCGCAGATTGGCGCAGCCCTTCTCCAGCAATTCCAGGTTCTCCTCGGTGTAGGCCGGGTCGAGCGGCTTGCCTGCCACCACCTTCGGCCCGCCGCCGTGCATCTTCAGCGCCCGGATAGTGGCCACCAGCACCACCACATTGGGGATGAGACCCGAATAGCGGCACTTGATATCGAAGAACTTCTCCATGCCGATGTCGGCCCCGAACCCGGCCTCGGTCAGCACGAAGCCATCCGGCCCCGCCAATTTGAGCGCGATCTGGTCGGCGACGATGGACGAGTTGCCGTGGGCGATGTTGGCGAAGGGACCGGCATGGACGAAGGCCGGGGTGCCCTCCACCGTCTGCATCAGGTTGGGCAGGATGGCGTCCTTCATCATCACCGTCAGGGCGCCGCCGGCGCCCAGGTCATCGGCCGTCACCGGCTCGCCGGCGCGGCTGGTGCCGATCACCATCCGGCCCAGGCGGGCGCGCATGTCGGCCAGGCTGGTGGTCAGGGCCAGCACGGCCATGATCTCGCTGGCCACGGTGATGTCGTAGCCCGTCTTGCGTTCGCGGCCCTTCTCTTGCGGCCCCTGTCCGATCGTGATCCCGCGCAAGAAGCGGTCGTTGGTGTCCACCACCCGCCGCCAAGTGATGAAATCGGGGTCGATGTCCAGCCGGGCGAAGCGGCTGCGTTCGGCGGGGGTCAGATCATTGGGGTCGGTTTTATCGATCCCCAGCTTCTGCAGGCGGCGCAACATCACCGGGGCAAATCGGCGGCTGCCGTCCTTTTCGGGCGGGCACAGCCGGTCGAAGAGGACATTGTCATCCGGCGCGTCCATCTCGTGGAAGATGCGGGCATCGACGGCAGCGGCCAGCAGGTTGTTGGCGGCGGTGATGGCGTGGATGTCGCCGGTCAGGTGCAGGTTGAAATCCTCCATGGGGATGACCTGGCTGTAACCGCCGCCGGCCGCCCCACCTTTGATCCCAAACGTCGGCCCCTGGCTGGGCTGGCGTACATTGGTGAAAACCTTGCGGCCGAGATGAGCACCCAGCGCCTGGCTCAGCCCTACCGTGGTCGTCGTCTTGCCCTCGCCCAAAGGCGTAGGCGTAATCGCCGTCACCACTACGTACTTGCCGTTGGGCCGGTCGGCCAGCCGGTCGCGGGCTTCCAGGTGCACTTTGGCTTTGGCATTGCCGTACAGTTCGAGTTCTTCCGGCAGCAACCCGGCTTCGTCCGCAATCTGGCGGATGGGAAGCGGTGTAACAGATTGAGCGATCTCGATGTCGCTGGGAACAGGTCGTTTGAGTTCAGTGAGTTTGCGGGGCATTGAGAGGTCTCCGTTGACGGTTTGAAGCTATCAGAGAAAAGGTGGCGCTAATAGAATAGTGCAAAACATCACAGAGGACAAACTAGCCCGAAGCCAGTTCGCAATTCCCGGTTGCGACCACGGCCACAGGGCGCAGGACGAAGGCGATGCTCGCCTCCCGACCGCCGTCTGCGGCCATCGCCTGCTACTGTCCCCGTCCAAAAAGCGCCTGCTGGAGGGTCTTGAGGATGAGATAGAGGTCGAAGGCCAGGCTGGCGTTCTGGATGTGGTAGAGCTCGTACTCGAACTTGCGCAGGTGCGACTCGTCGTCATCGGCGTAGTGATACTGAAGCTGCGGCCAGCCGGTCATGCCGGGCTTCATGCTAAAACGCAGGTGATAGAAGGGGATCTGTTGGGCCAGGCGGTCGGCGTTGATCTTGCGGATCGGCCGCAGCCCGACGATGCTCAATTCCCCGCGCAGCACGTTCCACAGTTGCGGCAGCTCGTCCAGCCGTGACTTGCGCAAGAACTTGCCCACGCGGGTGACGCGCGGGTCAACCCTCTGAGCGTAGGCCGCCTCGCCCTCTTCCTCGTCTTTGTTGTACATCGAACGGAACTTGGCGATGACGATCGGTTTCTGGCGCAGCCCCAGCCGCTCTTGTCGAAAGATGGCCGGGCCGGAGCTATCCAGCCGGATGACCAGCATCAGCAGGGGCCAGAACGGCAGGCTGATCAACAGACCGAGGAGGGCCAGGGCGATGTCGAGCACCCGTTTCAGCCGCCAGACGATGGCCGAGCCGTAGGGCTGGCTGAGATGGTCGAGCACCCAACGGGCGTCGATGGTCTCGATCGGCACACGACCGGTCATCGCCCCGTAGAAATTGGCGGCGTCGTAGACGCCGATGCCGTCGAACTTCCAGTCGATGGCTTTCTCCAGATAGTGGGGCGGGAAGCCCTCGCGGGCCGAAAACACGAGCGTGTCGATCTGGTCTTCGCTCACCACCTGCTCCAGGGTGCGCCCGCGTTCATCCAACAGGTGATGCCCGCCGGCGTCCGAGGTCCCCACCGCCTGGAAGACCCCGGCCACGGTGTAATCGCCCAGCGGCCGGTCGCGCAAATCGGCCTCGATCCCGGCCTCGACCGGGTTGGCCACCACCAGCAGCACGCGATGCGGGCGGCCGACGCGCAGAAAGCGGGCGAAGAACAGCAGCCGCCAGAGATAAAGGCCGACAAAAGCCAGCGGCAGGTGGATGAGCGTGACCCAACGGCCAAGTTGCAGGCCGCGGAAGAAAAAGGCCAGGGTGGTGGTGAGCGAAAGTCCCACCACGCCGGCCAGCAGCAGCACCACTGCCCCGGCCCGGCTGCGGATGTCGCGCTTGAGGTTGTACTGGTCGAAGATATACAAGGCGGCCAGATAGGTGAAGACAAGGGCGTAGACGCCGGAGGGGAGAGGAAGCTGCCGGGCGGCGGCCAGGGAGCCTCCATCCACAAAGATGCGGCGCAAGAGTACGGCCAACACCACCGTGGCAAACAGGATGAGGGAGTCGCCGGCCAGCAGGCCGATCTGCCGCCGCCGCTTGGAACCTGTCCACAGGCTGGAACGATGTAAACTCATGGCAATCTTTTGGCCTCCAGCCAGCGATCATACAATGCCTGGGTCTTGGCTTGCATGGTGGCGATCTGCCAGCGGTCGTCCACCAGGGCCGGGCCGGCCGCGCCCAACCTGCGGGCTTCGTCCGGCTGGCGGAGGAGCGATTCCAGCGCCCCGGCCATGCCCGCCACATCGCCGTGGGCAAAAATATGGCCGTTGACCCCCTCCTTCACCAGCTCGACCACGCCTTCAGCCGCGAAGGCCAGCACGGGCAACCCCACCGCCGCTGCCTGCACCAGCACCTGCGGCAGCCCCTCGCGGTTGCTGGCAAAGAGCTTGACATCGAAGGCCGCCATCACCGCCGCCACATCGGTGCGATAGCCGGTGAACTGCACCCGGTCGCCCATCCCCGCCCCTGCGACCAGGGCCTCGATCCGAGGCCGGTCATAGCCCTCGCCGACAAAAACCAGCCGGAGTTGAGGATGCTGCCCGGCCAGCCGCCGCAGCACCTCGACCAGATAGCGGTGGCCCTTGCGCCATTCCAGCGCCGCCACATAGCCTGCCAGAAAGGTTTCCGGCCCGTAGCCCAGGCTGGCCCGCACGGCCTGGCGCGCTTCTGCGCCCATGCGCCCGGCTGCCCGAAAAGCGTCGAGATCCATGCCGCTATGGATGACGACATACTGGCCCGGTGCACCCACGCCCGCCCGCAGATACCGCTGCCGCAAATCGTCGCCCACGCTGATGAAAGCATCGGTCCAGGGCGCCGCCAGCCGTTCGAGGCCGTAATAAAGCCAATCGTTGGGCGTCCGCCGGGCCGGGGAATCATGAAAGGTGGCCCCGTGCAGGCTGTGGAGGACGATGGGGACGCCCGCCCGCCGCGCCGCCCACCGCCCCAGGATGCCCGCCTTGGCCAGGTGGGTGTGGACGATGTGGTAGCGGCGCCGGCGACACAAGGCCAACAAGTCGCGGGCGGCCTGGGCATCGGCCAGGGGATGGACATCGCGGCGCAGCGATGGGATCTGCACCCAGTTGACGCCGGCCCCGTCCGCCCGCCAGGCGTCGGCGCTGGCCCCCACCACCAGGTCCACTTCGAAGCGCGTCTTATCCAGCCCGGCGCAGGTGAAGAGGGTGTTCTTGGCCCCGCCGGCGCCATGAAAGCGGGTGATGAGGTGGGCGATGCGGATCATGAGGGATTGGAGATTGGTTATTGGGGATTGGTTATTGGAGATTGGTTATTGGAGATTGGAGATTGGAGATTGGAGATTGGTTATTGTCAGCTTAATGTGGTGTGTTTCGCAGGAAAAACATATTTATTTGTGTTTCTCCTATTTGTGGCATTTCCTATTGAATACAGAAAATGTATTTATTTGTGTTTCTCCTATTTGTGGCATTTCCTATTTAATATCGAAAATGTATTTATTTGTGTTTTTCCCATTTGTGTCATTTCGTATTCGTGCGGAGGAGGGCGGAGGTGAGGGAGGTGGTGAAGCGATCGAGGCTGAAGTGGGCGATGGCGTGGTCGCGAGCGGCCTGACCCATGTATCGGCGCCGGTCGGGGTCGGCCAGCAGGTCGTCGAGGCGCTGGATCAGGGCGCCGAGGTCGTCGATGGGGACGACGTAGCCGCTGACGCCCTCGATGGTGGTCTCGGTGTGGCCACCGGTGGCCGTGCGCACGGCCGGGACGCCCACCGCCCCGGCCTCGGCCACCACCAGACCGAAGCCCTCGACGCGGCTGGGCAGGGTCAGGAGGTCGAGCGTGCGATAGAGGGCGGGGGTGTCGGCCAGCCAGCCGGGGGCATGGAAGCGCCCTTGCTCGGTCAGCGGGCGGACGGTGGCCAGGATCTGTTCTTTGTAAGCGATGGCGTCGGCGGGGGCGTCGCCGGCGAGCAGGAAATGGGTGTTGGGATGCCGCTCGGCCAGGGCCAACGCCGCCTGGGCGAAGAGATCGACGCCTTTGCGCGGGCCGATGCTGCCTACCTGCCCGACCACCGTCGCCCCGTCTGGGATGCCGAGTTGCGGGCGCAGGTGGGGGCCGGGGGCCAAGAACGGCGCCAGCGGGATGCCGTAGGCCACATGCTCGATGCGGGCGGCGTGGGCGGGGTGCCGGCGCTGAAAGGCGTGCTGCACATCCAGCGAGCAAGCGCCGGCGCGGGCGGCCAGGCGCAGGGCCAGCTTATCCATCCGGCCCCGGTCTACATCCTGCTTGATGTGCCAGAAGACGGGCGTGCGGGCCAGGAGCGCGCCGGCGCCGGTGGTGAGGACGGCGCGGCGGTTGTTGGCATAGAGGACGCCGGCCCCGATCCGCCGCAGGAGCGCGGCCAGGCGCAGGCTGAAGGGCGCCAGGAGGGCGGCCTGCCGCGCCCGGTCGAGGGGGCTGCCCTCCAGGAGGACGCCGCCGGTGCGGGCCAGTTCAGATGGCAGGGGCAGGAGGGAGACCGGGATCTCCATCTCGCGCACGCGGCTGGTGAAGGGGCCTTCGGCGGGGACGATGACGTGCGGGCGGATGAGGCTGCGGTCGCAGGCTTCGAGATAGCGAAGGAGGTCGAGTTGGCCGCCGTAGAGATGCTGCGGTGAGGACTGGTAGAAGCAAACAGACAGGGGGCCGGGCATGATGGTCTGTGACTAGAGTTGCCAACTTTTGGAAAGTTGGCAACTCTGCCTTACGTCGGGACTCAGAGATAGCCCAAACCGGCTAAATGGGCGGCCAGGTCGGGGTCGAGCGAGGGCGCAGCGGCCGGCTGGCGGAAGGGCGGGTGTGCGGTCAGCCAGGCGTCGAGGGCGGCAGCCAGTGAGGCGACCAGGTCGGGGCGCACGGCGGCCAGGTCGATGGTCTCGCCGGGGTCGTCGGAGATGTCGTAGAGTTCGTGTTGGCCGCGGCTGCTGCGGATGAGTTTGTAGTCGCGCTGGATGATGGCGTCGAAAGTGCGGTCATAGCCGCTGGCGGCCGGGTCGAAGCCGGGATGGCGACGGGCGAAGCGATGGCGGTGGGGGGCGGAGTATTGGATGAGGGCGTGTGGCGTGTTGCGTGTTGCGTGTTCCGCAGGGCGGGGGGCGGGGGCGAGGAGGGAGCGACCGGGGAGGGGGGGACGGGCGGCCGTGGGGGCGTCGGCCAGGTCGAGGAGGGTGGGGAAGAGGTCGGTGTGCTGGACGAGGGCGTCGTCTTCTCCGGACGGAAAGGCGGCGGGGTAGTGGATGAGCAGGGGGACGTGGGCCAGGCTGTCGTAGACGCAGTATTGGTGGTCCATGAGACCGTGGTCGCCGATGTTCTCGCCGTGGTCGGCGGTGATGATAACGGCCGTGTTCTCCAGCCCACCGGCCGCGGCCAGGAAGTCGAGCAGCTCGCCCACCTGCTCGTCCACATAGGCGATCTCGGCGTCGTAGAGGCCGCGCAGCCCGTCGAAGTCGGCGGGTGTCATGCTGGCCTCGCCGGCCATGTAGGCCCAGGCATCCTGGTTGGCGCGGCGGGCGGTGGCCAGGGCGGGGGCGGGCAAGAGGCGCTCGGCATAGCCGCGCGGCGGCTGGTAGGGCAGATGGGCGTCGAGATAGAGGCCGAAGAGAAAGAACGGTCGGGCGGGGTCGCGTTCACGCTGCCACCAGCGCTGCACGTAGGCGTTGAGCTTGCGGGCGCCCTTGTCGTAGCGTTCGAGCAAACGTTTGCGCAGGGCTTTTTCCCACCAGGGGAAGGGGCGGCGGCCCATGCCGGGGAAGAGGCGCCAGAGGGAACTGAAGTGTTGGAAACCCCGATCCAGCCCGAAATGCGGCCCCACCCAGGCATTGGTGCTGAAGCCGGCCGTCTGGTAGCCGATGGCGGCGAGGGTGGCAGCCAGGGTGGGGAGGGCGGGGTCGAGGAAGCGGTGTTCGACATCGACGCCGTGCTGCCGCGGGTGCAGCCCGGTGAAGATGCTGGCGTGGCTCTCCAAGGTCCACACGGCCGCCGAGCGCGCCTGGGTGAAGAGGCGGCTGCCGCGGGCCAGCTCGTCCAGCCGCGGCGTCACCGGGCGGGGGTTGCCCAGGGCGCCCAGCCCATCGGCGCGCACGCAGTCGAGGACGAGGAGGAGGATGTTGGGAGGCATAGAAGGTGGAGGTGGGTGTTTAGCGGTCGGAGCGCTGCGAGCGCTCCGACCGCTATGAGCGCTGAACATTGTAGGTGATGAGGGAGGCATCATCAAAGCCGCGCAGCATGTGTGACCGTCCAGCAGCCTGGCCTTGTGGTATACTATCTTAGCCATGATGATTAAGAAGGCGAGAAAATTCGTCCCGCTGGCCAGACAAAAGGGCGCCGAACCATGAAAGCAATCAATCTCGAGCAGGTTGTCAAGTACTTCATCCCAACACAACCGCTAAGCGGCCAGAACTTGCGCTTTTGGTATGTCCCGAGAAGCGGTTTCATGCGAAATAAGATGGCTCTCGACCTGAAGATTAGCCCGGGTGTACCGAAGATGCTATTCGTCGGGCATCGCGGCAGCGGCAAGAGTACGGAACTGAACAAACTCGCTGAGGAAGTCAAGGATGTTTTTCATCCTCTCGGGTTCAGTGTGCGCGAGATCACGGGACGACCCAACCCGACCTATGAAGATTTCATGTTGGTGCTCAGCACGCAGCTGACGCGCGAGTGTATCGAAAGCAAGCTGACGCCAGCTCCACTGAGCGACCCGCTGCGACGAAAATGGGAAGACCTGCGCGACTGGTGGCGACAAGTGGTTGCGGGCGGATCGTTTTCAGTGCCATCGGAAGCTGAACTCTCCCTTCAGATCAGCACCTTGCTGGGGCAGGTGGAAGTCGGCGCCCGACAATCGTCCTTCACCCGTGACCGTATCAACGAGCAGATCAACCGGCAGATGCCGGAGCTGATCGGTTATCTCAACTGGGTGATAGGAGAAGCTGAGCGAAGCAGCGGCAAGAGATTGCTGGTGGTTGTGGAGGGGCTTGACAAGGTGGATCCCGCCTCGGCGTTGAGCATCTTTCGCGACCACACAGCGACGATAACGGCGCCGCAGGCGACCATGATCTATACCTTCCCGATCGCACTCAGACATGCCGACGACTACAATGCCATTCGCCTCAGCTTTCCGCAGGTCTACGTGTTGCCAAATCTCGCCACACGGCATCGAGACGGCACAGCCGACGAAGACGGGGCAACTTATCTGCGCAAGCTGGTGCTTCTACGCATGGAGGAGGGACTCATCGAAACCGACGCCCTGGACCTGCTTGTGCATTCCAACGGCGGCATCCCCTCCTGGCTGGTGTTCCTGATGCGATCGGCAGCGCTGTATGCTCTGGCGAGGGATGAACAGGCCCGCACCATCACGATTGCAGATGCCAAGCAAGCTGTCAAAGAGTTGCGAACCGAAGGCATGGCCCCTCTTAGCCGGCAAGATCTGCAAGCGCTGCGCGCCCGCCATCGCGACCATAATCTGAGCAACGATCCTGGGGATCAGCGTTTACTCTACAACGGCAGTCTGATCGAATACGCTAATGATGTCGCCTGGTGCGACGCGCATCCGGCCCTGTGGAGTGTACTGGAGCAAGAGGATGGCGAAGATTCACCCACCACCGACCCTGGGGACTGAGGCGCAAACGATGGCGGAAGGCGTGAATGGCGCCGATAGCACCTTCCAACGCCTGACCACTTTGCTGCGTCTGGCCGAAGGCGCCTGGGCGCTGGCTGTGTTCGAAGATGGGGCGGTGCAACGCCGCATCACCGCTGAGTTGCGCACGACTCTGTCTCCCTTACCGGTGCTCGAACGGTCTCTTGTCGATCGCGGCCCCGATCCCCTATCGATCCTGAACGAGATCACCGGCACTGACATCGAGGCGGCGCCGGTGGTTGTTTTCACGGGGGTAGGCAGCGCCCTTCCCGATCTGAGCGGCTATCTGGACACCCAACGCGAAGCCCTGGCGCGACTGCCACACCGCCTCTTGTTCTGGGTAAGTGACTATGAGAAAGGGCGGCTTGCCGAAGAATCGCCCAATTTCTACTCACGCTTGAGTGGTGTCTTTCGTTTTCCCGGTCGCGGGGACGGCGCGGTTGTGACAAGAGATGGGCGGGAGACGGCGCATCTGCCGGAGTCAATGGCCACGGCCGGGCGGAGACGGCCATCACTGCCGGCATCCTCGGAAAACGAACGAGAGCGATTGATTGAGTTTCAGCGGGATCGCATCCATGATCTGCGCACACTGCCCCGGCCCGACTTCCGGGCGATCGGTGGTGCCTGGTACGATCTGGCCGGTTTGTATGAAGAGGCGTTGCCACGACGGTGGGCGGAGGCCGAAGCGGCCTATCTGGAGGCAGCCCGCGCCTATGCCGCCGGTTATGCCCACTGGCAAGCAGATGCCCTCTACCAGGCTGGGGACGCGGCGATGCGAGCCTATGCGCCGGCTGCGGCTTTGGAGCATTTGGACCAGGCCGTTACCCTCTTTCGACTACACGAAAATCACGAAGGAGAGGCCAACGTCCTCAAGGCCAAAGGCGACGTCCTCGCCTTCCTCGACCGCAGAGACGAAGCCCTCACCCACTACGATAACGCCTTCCGCCTCTTCCAACAGGTCGGCTCAAGCCTCGGTCAGGCCAACGTCCTC